>NZ_JBDPMC010000063.1:0-40770 GCF_039871625.1 Micromonospora sp. B11E3
CAGCACAATACCCACGGCAAATCCGTTTGCCCACGCCACCGGACAGTCTCAGGCGAGCGTCAGCCCTCTCACCTGCACAGATCCGCCGCCAACCCACCCCGCATGCCCACCAACTGTCGAACTCGGGCGAAGGTCTGGGTCAGCGGGAGACGGTGGTGGTAGTTCACGATCGCCGCGTTGGCCGCTTCCAGGGTCTCGGGGCGGAAGTACCACTCGGCGGTCCAGGCAAGCACGTCGTACGGCACCCCGCAGGACTCGGCCATCGCGGTCAGGCCCATGTTCGTGGCCTCGGCGATGATCACGTAC
Source organism: Micromonospora sp. B11E3 (assembly GCF_039871625.1). NCBI lineage: Bacteria > Bacillati > Actinomycetota > Actinomycetes > Micromonosporales > Micromonosporaceae > Micromonospora > Micromonospora sp. B11E3. The sequence continues at coordinate 307 of NZ_JBDPMC010000063.1, forward strand.
ATCAGGTTGCGTTTCAGCTCGACGGGCCGGTTGACCTTCCCGCCGGCGTGCACGAGGTGGTTGGTGAACCCGGTCCGGGCGTCGACCTCGACCAGCACGGACGCCAGCGGTACGCGGGGCAGCATCCCGGCCAGTTCGGTGCGCAGGGCGTCGGCTTCGGCCGGGACGTCCTCGGCGGTCAGCGGCGGGATGATCAGCTCGCCGTCGTCGGTGAGTCGGACCTGCCCGGTCGTGCCCTTCGCCAGCAGTGTCTCCAGGTCGACCAGGGCGGTGTGCAGCTCGTCGTCGGCCTGGGCGAGGGCGTCGGCGGCGTCGGCGGGCTTGCCGACCAGGTGGCAGAACTCGACCCGCTGCGGCACCCACGCCTCACCGGTGAGCAGGAACGACGCCGGGTCCGCGTACCGGCGGCTGCCAGGGACGAACACATCGCCCGAGCGCAGCCCGTCGCGCAACCCCACCAGGACACACAGCTCCCAGTAGTGCCGGTAGGCGGTGACGTCGCCGGACTCCGCGGCGGCGGCGAGGTAGCCGGCCCACTTCGTCGGCACGAACCCGACCGGCGCCCCGGCTGGCACCTTCCGGGTACCGGTCGCGTACAGGCCGGTCAGCATCGACACGCCCTGGAGCAACTGCTCGGTGCCCGGCCCACCGGCGAACTGGACCGCGGCGAGCACGGCCGGGGCGAACTGCCGCAGGTATGCCATCGACGCGTCCATCATCGCCAGGTGCCCGTGGTCACGCGGGAGGCGCTCCTGCCTGGCCGCCCACGCCGCCCGCAACCGCTCCATCCCCAGCCTCGACCGGATCAGTCCGCCAACCTGATCGTCACCGACCACCGGGTCCAGCACAATCGACAGGATCTCGTCCAGCAACTGCTGCCGGTTCTCCCCGCCGCGCGCCCGCTCGGCCAGGGCCTCGGTCATCTTGGCCTTCGCTGCGGACTCCCGCCCGGAGACCGCCTGGTCGAACAGCAGCAGCGTCTCGTCCAGGACGTCGACGGCGGACTGCGCCAGCAGCGTCAGCAGGATCGGATACCGGCGCTCCGGCTCCCGCCGTAGCAGCGCCTGCCCGGTCAGCCGGCGCCCGACGCCGGCGAGGAACCGGCGCCGCTCCGCCGGCAGGCTCGACAGGTCCAGTGTGTGCGCGTCCAGCCGCCGCAGGTACGCCAGCTTCTCCAACTCCGCCTTCACCGCGGCCGGGCTCGACGACGTCGGCCCCACCCCCAACCAGGCCAGCGGGGTACGGCCGAGGTACGCGTCTGGCACCAGCAGCAGGTCCAGCTCGGCGCGGCGGCGGTCCGAGAGTAGATGCGCGACCCGGGCCCACGTCTCGTCCCGCGCCCGGTACCGGGCAGCAGCGACCCGCTTCAAGATCAGGATCACGCCCGGCCGGACCACCCGCGACGACGTCAGGAACTCGCACGCCAGCCGGAACAACAGCTTCGGCGAGTCGTGCTCCATCGCCCGCGCGAACAGGAACTCGTCCAGCTCCTTCCACTCCACGTCGTCCGTCGAGCGCCACCCGGCGTACGCGGCGATCTGCCGCAGATGCTCGGTGCGGGTCTGCTCCCGCTCGCCGTAGTCGCGAAGCTCGCCCATCGGCACCCCGAGGCGCTGCGACAACCGGCCCACTGCGGCGGCCGGTGCCGCCGTCACGTCATCGGGCACGTAGCCCAGCCACGGCAACGTGCACAACTGCACCGCCGCGCCCAGCACGTTGCGTCCCGTCCGGAACTTGCGCACGAACGCTTCGTCCGCGTCGGTGAGCGTGAAGTGCCGGATCAGGTCCACCCGGCCGATCTCGGGGAACGCCCGAAGCTGCGCCAGCTCTTCCTCGGAGAACACGTCCCGCGTGCCCACGAACCCACCACCCGTCCACCGACTGTCCCCAAACGGACGGGAGGCTACGGGTCCGTCAGACCTAGATCAATGCCTCAGTTCTTAGCGTTGTTTTTGGTCCGGAAACTACGGGCGGGCCAGCAGCACCCGCCCGACCCGATAACGCTCGGCCAGCCGGGTGGCATCCCCGAAGCGGGACAACCAGCGCGGGGAGTGCACGCCGAGATCGGTTCCGGCGATGGCGCGCAACTGTTGTTTGAAATCCTCGAGGGTGGGCGGTTCCGCGCGATCGCTGACCCCTGCGGCGGGAACCACGACGCTGTAGACCCCTCCGCCGAAGGGCCTGAGCCAGAATCGCTTATGGGTCTCGTTGATTTCGGTCACCTTGGCGGCGATCTCCTCCTGCGGCACACCCACTTCCATCTCGCCCATCAGCGTCTCGGTCCGCGAGGGCACGCCGGGAAAGCCGACGCCGAGCAGTTTGCGCACCGTACTGCGCCCGCCGTCGCAGCCGACGAGATAACGTGAACGCAGCTGTTCCCCGCCGGCCAGCTCGACGGTCACACCGTCGTCGTCCTGCTCGAAATCGGCCACCGCGCAACCGCGCCGGACCTGCGCACCCAGTTCGATCGCATGTTCTTCGAGCAGGTGAACGATGACCGGCTGTGGGATGCCCAGCAGATAGGCGTGCGCGGAATCCAGGCCCTCGGGCGCGGGTTTGTCGATGGCGGCGAAGAAGCCGCCGGCCGGACGCTGTCTTCCGCGTTCGCGAATGCGCTCCAGCAGCCCGCGCATTGCCATCAGCTCGATGCTGCGAACATGCAGGCCGACTATGCGGACGAACGACGCGGGCTCGCTTTCCTTCTCCAGGACGAGTACCCGCACATCGTGCAGCCGCAGTTCGGCGGCCAGCATCGCACCGGTCGGCCCGCACCCGGCAATGATCACGTCGAACATGAGGGGCGCACGATCGGCGCCGGAGGCCGCCGCTGGGAGTCCGGGGACGTCGCCCCCGGTGAAGTCGCGCTCGACCGTCTCGCTCGACGACGGCTCGGCGGTGAACTGCAGAGAGTGCACAGGTGCTGCCTTTCGGGAGTGCCTTGCTGGCGAGGCGCTCCCGGCGACACCTATGTCAATCGCCCGACCGTGACGGGAAGGGGGAGCACCCACATCGATACAGCGTTCATGGGTCTCACCTCCTCGGGCGGTGCCACAGGCAACTGCAAGCTACAAGCCTGAGCACCATCCCGTCCAGTCCTTTACCCGTCAACCTATCGCCACCGCGGCGGGCCAACCGGCCTGTCCGTAGTTTCCAGACCTCAATCGGCGTCCAATCGCCGAGCCGCATGCAACAGCAGCGCACCAAAGTTGTCGTAACGATCGTCATCAGGACTGCTGCCATCGCCGGTAAACCACTCGTACGCAGCCCAGTCACCGTCCTCCGCCGCGTCGTCGGGATACAGCAGCCAGCAGACACCGGGGCCGCCATCGTCTTTCGCGATCAACAAGCTCCGCTCGAGCATCTGGCGATTACCGTCGTCAAGGTCGCAGCTCCAGATTTCCACGAAGTCTGGGTCGCGTTCGGGAAGCCACCCGATCTCGTCCACGTTGAGCAGATCGACATGGTCGACGTAGCCAAAGCCGTTGCTAGCCATCAGGAAGTTCCGGTACGTCGGCGGCAGTCGAGTGCCGAGCCGCTCTTCAGCGGCCACGACTGCGTCCGCACTGGCCGGCTCGTAGCCAATCCATCCCTCACGCTGGACGTGACTCCTGACGAACGTTCCGGCCCCGTTCTTTTCGATCATGCGCAGCAAACTCGAGCTGTCCAGGAACTTCGAACTGTAGTCACGCAGGAACGTGCGCCACTCGGTGATGCTGAAGGGTGGAATGTCCACGTTTGAACTCCTCTGGCGAGCATGCTCGGCACGGCAGGCTTCGCTCCTGGACACGTCGGACAAGTCAGCCCAGGTTCATTCGGACTCGTGGAACGATGAGCAGCAGGGTGCACGCCACGTCGATCAGACCGCAGGAGCGGTCCCGCCAGGCCAGGTGGAAGAAGTCGAGTTCCTGCTCGCCCGTGCGGTGTTCTTCGCCGAGGTCATCCTGCAGGTGGTGCCCGCCGCAACCACGCCACCGAGGCGGGGCCGCGGGCGATCTCCCGCGACCGGTTGGCCGAGCACGCCGGCGAGCTGACCAGCGCCGTCGGAAACCATCCGTGCGATGCTCGACGCCGCGCTGCACCTGTCGCACAGCAGACCCGCAGGCTCTCCCCTTGGCCGATCTCGCCCACCAGCTCGCGCGCACGCGGAGAAGCTTGCAGTCCCACCACGAGAAGCAGGCCGACGCTCCGGGAGCCGCGTGCGGCCTGCCCGGCTCGTTGTTCCCCCGCCGCCGCGCCGGCCAATCCCTCACCGTCGACACGATCGCCCCGCTCATCCGGGACCTCGGTATCCCGACCGTCCCCGGCCGCCGCACTGCGCCAGCTCGTGCTCCAAGCCCCAGCACCGGTCGTCGCCCAGGCCCTCAGCTTCCACCACCACACGGACGGCCCAACTCGCCAACTCGGCTGCGAAGCGACCGGCAGAGCCGGGCACGTCCCAGGGACCCCGTCCCACGCGCTCGCGCCTAATTATCGGATTACCGGTAACACCAATCCAGAAATTAAGCGCCACAAAACGGGCAAACCACAGACACATCATAATGACTGTTCTGTTGTACGGTGCCGATGGGCGTCGCTGCGACGTACATGGTCGATTCGAAGCGGCCCTTGAGGACCAATGCTCGGAAAAGTCCCGTTAGCCAAGATCATCTTCTCTGGTGGCGTGGGGTTGTGCTGCGTACGGTGATCGCCCGCGTCGACGTCGGTGGGCTTTTTGTCGCAGGCGAGATAGATGGTTTCGACCGGTATCTCGAGAAGCCGCCGGACCGGGAGATGCTGGAGCGGTTCTTCTTCCTCGACGACGCGGATCGTGAGCTGGTCGCGGAGCATCGCGGGTCACACTCGCGGCTTGGTTTCGCCTTGCAACTGGTGACGGTTCGGCACGTGGACCGGTCCCTGGCGGAGGTGTGCCGGGCCTACCACGACGGCATGGAAGACCAACTCGACGCGCTCGGGTTCATCCTCAACTGCGTGACCTTATGGAGCGCCATCTATCTAGATCGCGCGGTGACGACCCTACGGGCGCAGGGCCACCCGGTACGCGACGTCGACGCGGCCTACCAGTACGCGCACCTGAACGTCCACGGCCACTACTCGTTCGTCCTGCCCGACCTCGCCGGCGGACACCGCCCGCTACGCAACCCCGACCAGGCACCGCCCGTGTAGCGCGCCGACGGATCTGGGTCCATCTTCTTGCGGACGGTGGTTATCGGAACTGTCCGAGTGCCTGTCATATGCCTATTTCCGCGGCTTCGGACACAAGTTGAACCTCGGGCCTGGCACTGCAAGATCGTCGTCGGATTCGTGTCGGCGAGTTACGAACCACGGCGCTGTGGGGTCCAGGGCTGCTCCGGTTGCTGTCGGATGGCAAGCTCGTGTCCCATGATCGAGGATTTCGCGAAGGGCCATCTGCACGGCCAGCTCAGGCGGACACGTCAGGCGCTGGTCTGGAAGCTCGATGGCCTGTCCGAGTACGACGTCCGGCGTCCCTTGACAGCGACGGGGACCAACCTCCTTGGCCTGGTGAAGCACTTGGCGACCGTGGAGGCCTGGTATTTCGGTGAGGTCTTCGGCCGCCCGTACCCGGAGCCGCTGGGGCGGTGGCAGGACGCGGACGGCAGCGACCTGTGGGTGACCCCGGACGAGACCCGCGAACAGATCATCGACTTCTATCAAGGTGCCTGGGGGCATGCGGACGCGACGATCAAAGAGCTTCCCGTCGACGCGCCTGGCCACGTGCCGTGGTGGTCGCGGCCCGACGTCAAGCTGTTCAACATCATGGTCCACGTCCTTCAGGAGACCACCCGGCATGCCGGACACGCCGACATCCTGCGTGAGCAGATCGACGGCCGGACCGGGGTGATGGCTGAGTACGAGGAGCAGATCGACACAGCGGCCCGCGAGGCGCACCGGGCGAAGATCGAGCGGGCTGCGCAGGAAGCGGCCGGCGGCTCGCATCATGCCGACCTATCCGACACGCATGGCGCGGTGGGGACGCCGTGAGAAATCCGGATCTCGTGGAGGCTCGCCCGTGAGGGCAGTCATCGTCGCGGCCGCGGTCGCCTTCATCATCTCCCTGTTCGGCACCCCGGTGGCGATCCGCGTCTTCACCGCGCTCAAGGCCGGCCAGCCGATCCGATCCATCGGGCTCGCCAGCAACCAGGGCAAGAAGGGCACGCCCACGATGGGCGGCGTCGTCTTCATCGTGGCCACCGTCTTCGCCTACGTCGCCGGGCACATTGCCCTGACCACCCTGCCCGAACGGCAGATCGCGCAGGAGGGGCCGACCATGACGGCCCTCGTCCTGCTCGGCCTGTTCGTCTTCTGCGGCGCGGTCGGCTTCTTCGACGACCTCCTCAAGGTGCGCCGGCGCAACTCCGACGGACTGTCCGCCAAAGGCAAGCTGCTCGGCCAGGCGATCGTCGGCGGCGGGTTCGGCATCGCCGCGCTCTACGTGCCGAGCACCGACGGCCAGACCGTGGCCAGCGAGCACATCTCGCTCATCCGCGACATCAGCTGGCTGAACGTCGGCAAGGTCGGCGCGGTCATGGTCATCGTCTTCGTGATCATGGCGATGTCGAACGGCGTGAACCTCACCGACGGCCTCGACGGCCTGGCCACCGGCGCGTCGATCCTGGTGCTCAGCGCGTACGCACTGATCGGCTTCTGGCAGTACCGGCACTGGTGCGCCGACGACGCGTACGCCCGCGTGAACGACTACTGCTATCAGGTCCGGGATCCCCTGGAGATCGCCATGATCGCGGCGGCTGCGGCCGCCGCCTGCGTGGGCTTCCTGTGGTGGAACACGTCCCCGGCGCGGATCTTCATGGGTGACGTGGGCTCGCTCGGGCTCGGCGCCCTGATCGGCGGGCTCGCGGTGGCAAGCCGCACCACGCTACTTTCGATCATGATCGGCGGGCTCTTCGTCATCATCACGACGACCTGGGTGATCCAGATCGTCTCGTTCCGAACCACCGGTAGGCGTGTCTTCCGGATGGTGCCGTTGCACCACCACTTCGAGCTGGCCGGGTGGAGCGAGGTCAATATTGTGGTCCGGTTTTGGATCGTGGCCGGCGTCTGCGTGGCGGTCGGCCTGGGCATGTTCTACTCGGATTTCCTGGCGGTCGTTGGATAGAAGCCACGCGACAAGCCTGGGTCGTGCCACCGACGGTGATCCGCCGCGGCAGCCTGGTTGCCCACCGGGGTGCCAGCATCGCCCCGGATCAGTCAGACGTGGTATCGAGAGCACGCCGGAGAGTCCACCGGGAGACACCGAGCTTGCCGGCAACAGCTGCCTGGGTCTGCCCGACTCCCAGCAGCATCCGCGCGTCAGCGACCTGTTCGAGGGTCAGGGCGCGAGGGCGGCCCCGGGCGCGGGCGGCGTCGAGGCCTTCGCGGGTGCCTTTGACGATCTGCTGGCGCTGGAACTCGGCGATGGCGGCGAACACGGTGAAAATCAGTTCGCCGCACATGTCGTCGCTGGTGTCGAGCACGATGCCGTCGAGGGTCCGGAAATGGCGGCCGACGGCGATCGACGGTGCGAGCCGTACCAGGTGTTTGCTGGCCGTCCACGGCGACCCTGGCGGGTCAGATGTCGGTGAGTAACGCGTCGAGCGGCCCTGGCAGGGCATCCCGGCCGGCTGCCGCCTCCACGAGCAGTCGCGCGTAGCGCAGCTTGCGGCGCGAGCCGCTGCCCAGGAACCGCCGCATCTGCGCCTCGGGCTGCCGGCCGCGCCACGCGGGCTGGCTCTGCAACGAGCGGAACGACCCGAGATCGCCCTGCGAGTCGAAGAGCGCTTCGACCTCTGCCGTGCCCACGGCGCGGAGCAGCTCGTCCTCCAGATCGTCGACACAGACGTAGCACCCCAGGTGCTCCAGGTGGGTGCGCGTGCGGGGCGGGCCGGCATCGGTGGCCAGCCCACGCCGGAACAGCTCTGCCTCCCGCAGGTCGCACAGACCGACAAGCCGCACCTGGGTACGCAGCGGGCCCAACCCGGTCAGGAAGCGGCCGATCGCGTGCGCCCCGCCGATCGGCACGACCACGACCCGCTCCGCGTCGAGATCCCGGCCCCGGCACACCGCGGCCGTCTCCACCGCGATCTGGTCGCTGATGCCCTCGACGAGAACGACCGCCCGGGGCGGTGTCGACCTTGGCGAGGGCGTCGGCCGTTGCCCGCACCGTAGCGGCAGGACCACTCACGTAGCCGTCGAGCGCCCTGCGGGCAAGCTCACGGCGCTGGGTGGCATCCATGGTCGTGTCCGGCTCCGGTGACTGTTCGCACCCGCAGGGGTTACTGGCCTACGCGTCCGTCGATCCGCTCGCGCAGCAGGTCCATGCGGCCCGCGTGGCGGACGGCTTGCCGTCCGCGGGGGGTGGACGTGTCCGCTCGCCGGGTCGTGGCCATGACCGCATCCTCGGCGACGCGTACGGCCGCGACAACCGATTAACGACACCGGCGATGCCGTCCGGTCACGGGCCCGACCGGCGATGCCGTCCGGTCACGGGCCCGACCGGGGGTGACCGCGTAGGGGCGGCCGATCAGCGGCCGACGGTGTCGCGTCGTTCCTGCCGGGCGGCCTGCCTCGGCGTCGGCGGTCGCGGGCGCTCGTCGGCGACGCCGACCGTCTCGGCGAAGCGGGGGTCGACGGCGAGCAGCGGGCGCGACCCGAACAGCGCCATCGCCGTCAGCACATCCCCGGGGTCGCGCTCGCTCCACGCGGGCCGCCGCTGCGGGTCGAGGTTGGCGTGGGCGCGGCGGGCGCGGCGCAGCAGCCGGCGCGCGGCGGCGCTGGTCTCCGGCACCTCGCACAGCCGCCACCCACCCAACAGCGTGGCGCCGCAGCCCAGCAGCAGGCCCACCACGGACGCGGGGCCACCGGCGTCGCGGTGCCACGCGGCGCTCTCGGCGAGCCGGACGATCCCGACGGCGGCGACGGCGAACAGCGGCACCGCCGCGAGGACGATGCGACGGCGTTGCCCTCGGGTGAGCAGCCAACCGTCGCGCAGCAGGCGGGTGACGAGCCGGCGCAGGGCCTGGTTGACGCCCGGATCGGCGAGCACGGCGGCCCAGGTCTGCGGCTGCCGGGCGGCGGCGTGCACGGCCCGGACCAGCGGCGCCGACCCGTCGGGGGCGGGCCCGGCGGCGACCATGGTGGACAGTTCGGCAAGCCGCAGCGCCCCGGCGCGGCGCAGCGTGGCGGCGGCGACCTGGCAGGCCAGGCCGGCCCGGTCGGTCAGGTACGCGCGGGCGACCAGTCCGGGCTCGGGGCCCCGGGTGCGGCGGCCGGTGAGCCCGCGCACCGCCAGGGCGACGGCCAGGGCGGCGGCGACCGCCGCGGCGTAGTCGAGCAGGAAGTGCGGACCGTCGACACCCCAGAGCACGCCGTCCAGTTTGACAGGCGGTCAGCCGGCGTGGCGTACCTCGGTGTGCCAGATGTCGGCCCAGGGGCGGCGCAGGCCCCGGCACAGCCAGATCGGGCCGCCGTTCTCGTCGTTGTCGACGTCGACGCGCTGGTCGACGCGGCCGGCCTCGGTGACGTCGGTGAACCAGCGGCGCAGCTGGTCGGGGCGCTGCCAGCCGACGGCGAGGACGACGTCGGCGCCGGGTGGGGGCTGACCGAAGTCGGCCATGCTGTTGTGGCCGGAGTAGGCGCGGGGCAGCCCGCGGGCGGGCCCGTAGCGGGCCACCGCCCCGGCCTCGCCGTAGTTGCCGGCGAGGATGACCGCCCGGCCGCGCTGATCGGCGGGCAGTCCGCGGTGCACGGCGGCGAGGGAGTCGGCGAACGCGGGCCAGCCGATGGTCTCCCCGGCGTCGTAGTTGGCGGCGACCACGAAGCCGGGCAGCCGGTCGGCCGGCAGGGTGGGCAGCAGCAGCACGGCGTTGGTCGCGACGGCCGCCAGGGCCGCGGCGGCCAGCAGCGCCCGCCGTATCCGGGTGGTGGCCCAGCCGGCGGCGGCGACCGCGCCGGCGGCGGTGAGCACCAGCAGCAGGGGAGCGTCGTAGTAGCCCTTGCCGCCGCCGGCCAGGACCACGGCGGCGACGACGAGCCACGCCCACGCCACGGCCCGGTACGCCCGCCAGGCCGGCCGGCGCAGCAGCGCCACGAGCCCGGCGACCCAGATCGGCACCACGTACGGGCTGATGATGACGAACTGGAGGACGAGCGCGTCGAGGCGACCGCTGTAGGAGCTGTCCCCGTCGGAGATCGCGGATGCGACATCCAGTTGCGGGAACCCGTGGGTGGCCTGCCAGAGCACGGTCGGGGCGGCGAGCAGCGCGGCGAAACCGGCGCCGGCGAGCACCCAGCGGTCGCGCAGCAGGCGGCGCGGGCCCGCGATGAGCAGCCCGGCGACCAGGCCGACGCCGAGCAGCGCCGGCAGGAACTTGTTGAGCGTGCCGACGCCGAGGGCGACGCCGACGCCGAGGGCCCAGTGGGTGTCGCCGGTGCGCAGCATCCGGATCGCGCACCACGCGGCGACGAGCCAGACCAGCAGGTCGACGGTGGTGGTGCTGAGCAGGTGCCCGCCGGCGAGGACGATGCCGGCGCCGGCGGCGAGCAGCGCCGCGAACAGTTGGGCGCCCCGGCCGGCGCCGAACTCCCGGGCGATCGCCGCGCTGACCGCGACCGCGGCGGCGGCGAGCAGGGCGGACGGGGTGCGCAGCGCGACGAGGTTGCCGGGGGCGAGGGTGTCGGCGAGGCGGGCGAGCGCGGGCACCAGGGGACCCTGGTCGACGTATCCCCAGTCGAGGTGGCGGCCGGCCAGCAGGAAGTACAGCTCGTCGCGGTGGTAGCCGTAGCGGGGGGCGAGCAGTAGCAGCACGACGGCGAGGCCGCCGCCCACCAGCCAGGGGAGGTTGGTGGGCGGCCCCGGCTCGGCGGTGGGGGTGACCCGCGCCGGGTGCGGGCCGGTCGCTGTTCCGGTCACGGCTCCATTGTCGAGCCTGGTCGCGTCGCGCGGGTACCCGCGCGGAGGGGGTGTCGACCGGCGGCGGGAGGCCCGCCGGGGTGCGGCGGGTCTGCTCAGGGGCGCGCGCCGGCGACCTCGGGTCGCGGCTGTGGGGCGGGTGCGGGCCAGGCGATCCGGCGTACGCCGGGGACGGCGGCGGTGCCGACGCAGGCGAGCGCGACCAGCGCCGCGGCGGCGGTCAGGGGCGCGGGCGTGCCCCAGGCCTGCGCCGCAAGGGGCGCGAGGGCGTAGCCGAGCGGCGTCGCGGCGAGGGACACCAGCCAGTCGTACGAGGTGACCCGGGCCAGCACCTGCGGTGGGAACTGGTCCTGCACGACGGTTTCCCAGACGGGGTTGAGGAACCCGAGGGCGGTCATGGCCAGGCAGTACGCGGCGATGACGGCGGGCGCGGGGGCGGCGAGGGCGAGCAGCAGCAGCGGGGCGGCGTAGCTGGCGAGGCCGAGGTTGGCGGCCAGCACCGGCCGGGGTGGCCGTAGCCGCCCGGCGAGCAGGGATCCGGCCACCAGTCCGACGGCGCCGCCCTGTTGCAGCAGTACCCAGACGCCCTCGCCGCCGAGCCGGTCGACGGCGACGAGCGGGCCCATGGTGAGCAGGACGGCGGCGGCGCCGTTCCACACGCCGTGGGCGAGCAGGCTGGTCCAGTACCAGTCCCGCGAGCCCACCTCCTGCCAGCCGAGGGCCAGGTCGGCGCGGACGGACCGGCGGGGCGCGGGGACGTGGCGTACGCGGGTCGCCGCCAGCAGCAGGGCGCTGAGGGCGAAGGACGCGCCGTCGATGACGAACGCCCAGCCGGGGCCGGCTGCCCAGACGAGCAGCCCGGCCAGGGCGGGGCCGGCGAGGCGGCTGGTGTTGGCGGTGACGCCGAGCAGGGCGTTGGCGCGTTGCCGTCCGGCGGCCTCGACGGTGCCGGCGACCAGCGGGGACCGGGTGGGCAGGGCGAACGCGGAGGCGGCTCCGGTGAGCGCGGACGCCGCGGCGATGTGGGTCAGCGACGGCGCGGCGCCGAGCAGTTCGACGCCGACGGCCAGTTGGGTGGCGCAGCGGGTCAGGTCGGTGGCGATGGCGACGCGGCGGGCGTTGTACCGGTCGGCGACGACGCCCCCGACGGGTAACAGGAGCAGCCGGGGCAGCATGGCGCAGCCCAGCACGAGGGCCAGGGCGGCGGCGGAGCCGGTGGCGCGGACGACGGCGAGGGCCAGGGCCACGGGTACGACGGCGTCGCCGACGGCGGAGACGGTGCGGCCGATGAAGAGCAGCCGGAAGGCCGGCGCGCGGAGGGGATGGGTCACGCCGAGGACAGTATTTCGAGACCGAATATTTCGCCATCGAAATTCCGGTGGGGGCGTACCCTTCGGCGCATGACCGACCGCGACCGGGTGGACGAGCACGTCGCGCGCTGGCTGCCCGTGCTGCCGGACCTGGACCCGGACACCGAAGGCGCCGTCGTCCGGATGTCGGCGCTCACCCGCCACCTGCGCGGGGTCAAGGAGCGCTCGTTGACCGACCACGCCCTGGCGGCCCACGAGTACGACACGCTGCACGCCCTGGCGGGTCGGCGCGGCCGGGCCGCCCCGACGGACCTCGCCGCCGACCTCGGTCTCGCCCCGGCGTCGGTGACCGCGCGGGTCGACGCCCTGCTGCGGCGCGGACTCGTGCGCCGGATCCCGTCCACGGTGGACCGGCGCCGGGTCGACGTGGAACTGACCGAGGCGGGGCGGGCGGCCTGGCGGGCAGCGATCGACGTGGTCGCCGCCGAGGAACGGCGCCTGCTCGGCGCCCTCAGCGGCGAGGAGCGCCGACTGCTGTCGGACCTGCTGCGCCGGGTCGCCCTGCTCGCCGAACGTCCCGGCCGGTAATCGTCAACCGCGCCCGCCGGTGCGCCGCCCGGGCTTACGTTGGCTGTGGGCTGCGTCCACGCCCGCCGACGGACGGGCGACGTCGCGCAGCCGGAAGGGGCTTCGCCATGCGGATCGCGATCATCGGTGCCGGCAACGTCGGCGGTGCGCTCGCCGACGCCGCCACCCGCGCCGGGCACGACGTCACCGTCGTCGCGGCCCACCGGGAACGCGCCGACGCCGTCGCCGAGCGCACCAACGCGCGGGCGGCGGACAGCCCCGCCGACGCGGCCCGCGACGCGGACGTCGTCGTCCTGGCCGTCCCGGCCCAGGTGGCCGCCCCGGTGCTGCGCTCGCTCGGCGACGAGGCCAACCGCCCGGTCGTCGTCGACGTCACCAACCCGCTCAACGATTCCTACAGCGACCTGACCACCTTCGGCACCAGCGTGAGCGAGCAGCTTGCGGCGCAGGCGCCGAACGCGCGGATCGTCAAGGCGTTCAACACCCTCTTCGCGTCCCGACACGGCAACCCGACCGAGGACGGCCAGCGCCTCGACGGCTTCTACGCCGGCGACGACCCCGAGGCCAAGGCCACGGTGGCACGGCTGCTGGAGTCCCTGGGCTACCGGCCGATCGACGCGGGCGGCCTGCGGATGGCCCGCAGCCTCGAGGAGATGGCCTTCCTCAACATCACCCTCAACGCCCGCAACGGCTGGCCCTGGCAGTCCGCCGTCCAACTCGTCGGCCCGACCGGCTGACCCGCGGGCGCGGAAATCCGGTGGCGGCGCGCCCCGACGCGCTGGCAGGGTGGCCGCCATGACGGCACGGGCCCTGGCGGGCGCACTCGCCGACGAGCGTCGCCGCCTCGTCTTCGCCGCGATCACCCTCGGCGACTCCGACGCCGCCGCGGTCGCGGCGCGTACCGGCCTGGGCGGGCGGGACGTCGCGACCGCCGTGCGGCGGCTCGTCGACGCCGGCCTGGTCACCGACGCCGGGCCGGGCCTGCGCGTCGACGACGGCCGGCTGCGGGAGATGGCGCGTACCCGTACCGGGGACTCCGTGGCGGCGGCGGAGTCGCCGGCCGCGGCGGTGCTGCGGACCTTCCTGCGCGACGGGGTCCTGATCCGCTTCCCCGCCCAGCGGGGCCGACGGCGGCACCTGCTGGAGCACATCGCCGCCCGGTCCTTCGAGCCCGGGGCGCGCTACCCGGAGCGGGCGGTCGACGAGGCGCTGCGGGCGTGGTGCGACGGCGGCGAGGCCGACCATGTCACGCTGCGCCGGTACCTGGTCGACGATCGGCTGCTCGCCCGCGACCAGGGCGTCTACTGGCGGCCGGACCCCGCCTGACCCCGCCCGCCGCGGTCGAGGACGGGCCGCCGGTGCCGGCGGCCCGCGCACCGTACGCGCGGCACGGCTACCGGGAGATCCCCGCCTACGGCGCCGACCCGTACGCGCGGCACTGGTTGGAGAAGCGAGTTGACGACGCCGACCCGACGCGCTAAACAGGAAGACGGAACTTGAGTCGCACAGACTCAACTTGACACCTTCGGCCCAGGAGAACCGAGGAGGCACGAACCATGTTGATGCGCACCGACCCGTTCCGCGAGATCGACCGGCTCGCCGAGCAGTTCTTCGGCACCACCACCCGCCCGGCCCTCATGCACATGGACGCCTACCGCGACGGGGACTACTTCTACGCCGCGTTCGACCTGCCCGGCGTGGACCCGGACAGCATCGACTGCACCGTCGAGCGCAACGTGCTCACCGTCCGCGCACAGCGCCGCCGCCCGACCGGCGACAAGGTGGAGCTGGTCGCCGCGGAACGCCAGATGGGCACCTTCAGCCGGCAGCTGTTCCTCAGCGACACCCTCGACACCGACGGCCTGGAGGCCGGCTACGACAACGGCGTGCTGACGCTGCGCATCCCGGTGGCCGAGCGGGCCAAGCCGCGGCGGGTGACGGTCACCGCCGGCAACGGAAACGGCAACGGCCGCAAGCAGATCGACGCCTGACCCGCCTCACGGGTCGACCTCGGGGCGCCCGCGCCGGGCGCCCCGAACCGAAGCCTCCGAAACCAGTGAAAACCGGTGGCGGGCGTCCGGACGTGCTGCCGGACTCGGGCCCGGACCGGTTTGTCGACCCGCAGGGAGCCGACCGACACGACGGCGGGACCGTCACCGCCGCCGCTCAGGTGGGGCTGCTGCCGCAGACCCACGACGCGCTGCGCACCGACGTCACCGTTCTGGGCTTCCTCCGCTTTCTGGACGTGGTGGAGGAGGCGCTGCGGGCGTACCGGGGGGACGGTGGTGCTGGTGACGCACGACGCGTGGTTCGCCGACGCGGTCGGCGTCGACCGGCGCTGGCTGCTGGCCGACGGCCGGCTGGTCGATCAGCCGGCCCGGTCCGCCGTCGGATGAGCGCACGGGTGCGCGGCGCGCCTCACCGCCGATCCGACCCCGGACTGAGAGCCTTTCTCGCATGTCACGTCCCGAGGTCCCGGTGCTGTCCCGCCCGTCGGCCCGTCCGGTCCTGCCCGGCGCGGGACCGGAGGACTTCACCGAGGCGTGGCTGCGTAACCGGCGGCTGTCCGAGCACACCCGTGACGCGTACCGGCGGGACGTGGCCGGCTGGCTGGCCTGGTGCGCCGCCCGGGAGCTGGACCCGCTGCGGGCGACGTTCCTCGACGTCAACGCCTACGGCCGGGCGCTGGAGGCCACCCCGACCGCACGCAGCGGGCGGCCGCTGACCCCCGCCACCGTGGCCCGCCGACTGTCGGCCCTGTCCAGCTGGTACGACTTCCTGGTCAAGCTGCGGGCCGTCGACGCCAACCCCGTCGCCGGGGCGGACCGGCCCCGCGTCGACCGGGACCACTCGGCGACGGTGGGGCTCACCCCGCAGGAGGTGGACGCGTTGCTGGCCGCCGCCGAGGCGGACACCGGCCCGACCGCCGTCCGCAACCGGGCGGCCATCGCGCTGCTGGCCGACCTGGGGCTGCGGGTGGGGGAACTGGTGTCGCTGGACGTGGCCGACCTGGGCGCCGAGCGGGGGCACCGCAGCGTACGGTTCGTGGGCAAGGGCGGCAGGTACCGGCGGCGCGCGTTGACCCCGTCCACCGCGTACGCGGTCGACGCCTACCTGGCGGCGCGGGCGGCGGCGCGGGGCGTGGCGCCGCACGAGCTGACCGGGCCGCTGCTGGTCACCGCGACCGGCGCCCGCCTGGACCGGCACTCGGTGTTCCGGCTGGTGCGCCGGCTGGCCCGGGCGGCCGGCATCCCGGCCTGGGCGAAGCTGTCGCCGCACTCGCTGCGGCACGCGTTCGCCACCACCGCCCGCGCGGAGGGCGTGCCGCTGGAGGACGTGCAGGACGCCATGGGTCACGCCGACCCGCGGACCACCCGCCGCTACGACCGGGACCGGCACAACCTGGACCGGGACCCCGCGTACGTCCTCTGGGCCGCCCGGGCCCGCCGCGTCGGCTGACCCGCACGCCCGGCGGTTCAGCCGACGACGGCCCGCACCATGGCGGGCGCGTCCTCGGCGAGCGCCGCCAGTTGCCGGAGCGCGGCGGCGTACCGGAGCCGGTCCCGCTGCCGGACCGCGAGGTCGCAGTCGACGCCCATCTGTTCCGCGCGGGACAGCAGGGCCGTCCACGCCGCCTGCCCGCCCGGCTCGGGATGGTCGAAGTACCGACGGGCGTGGGCCACGCGTTCCGTGACGGCGGCGCAGCGGGGCCGTATCTCGGCGTCGATGAACGCCCAGTCCGTCAACGCTCGCCGCGCCCCGTCGGCGGTCGGTCCCCCCGAACGGCTTCGACAGCTCCAGCAAGCTGCCGGCGATCTGCATGACCAGCTCGTTCCCGCCGAGAGCGAGCCAGGCCCGCACCTGCGCCGCGCGTACGGCCGGTGACGTGGGCCGGTCGGTGAGTGCGGGACTCAGCCCGCCGGAGTCGGTGGCCGCCGGGGCGGGCGAGCGGAGGTGCGCCACGGTCACCGCGGTGCTCGTCGCGGTCGCCGCCAGGCACAGCCCGACCACCCCGACGACGGCCGGCCACCGTGGGCGCGCCGTGACACCCCCGCCGGTTGCCGGTCCTGCCGGGGCCGGCGCGCCCCGGGCACGGAGCCGACGCAGTGACCCCCCGGCCACCGCGGCGACGGCGGCGACGGGAACGGCGAGGAACAGCCCCAGGCCCAGCGTGGTCGGGGCCAGCAGCTCGACGATCCACTCGCCTGCCGCCGGGTCCGGGTCGCAGGAGGACCCGAGGACCGCGAGCGGACGGACGCAGCCGTCGACGGTGACCAGCACGGCCAGGGCGCCCAGCCCGGCCAGCCCCGTGGTACCCGCCACGACCAGGCCGCGCAGCAGCGGGAAGGGGGAGGCCGTCGCGGCGGTGGCGGCGGTCGCCAGCCACATGCACGCGAGCACCGCGACCATGACCCACATCGTGTAGGCGATCAGGTGGGGTTGTTCCCGGCCGTCGACCGGCGGGGACCACGCCCGCACGCAGGCGGTCACCGCCACGGCGCCGAGCCCGCCGATGCCCGCCGCGGCGGTTGTCGAGCGTAGCCGGGCGACGACCGTCGGGCGGCGAAGCCAGGTCAGCAGCGGCAGCAGCCACAGCGCGCCGGCCGCCCACAGCAGGTCCGGACGACGGGTCAGGGCCAGCAGCACCGGCAGGCCGGGGACGAGTTCCAGTAGTGGCCCCTCGTAGCCCTGGCCGTCCGTCAGGACCTGCTCGTATCTGCTGACCGCAGCGTCGCCGAAGAAGGACAGCATGCCGCCCGCATAGATGATGCCGTCGGCCTCCCACCACCCCCACCACAGGGCGAGGACGAAGCAGCTGACGCCGAGCCCCAGCAGCGTCGGCCAACGCGGCCGTGACCCCGCCGGCGCGGCCGACATCCGGGCGTGCTCCGCCGTCCACCAGGTGACCCCGAACGCGGCGAGCGCGAGCAGCAGCAGGAAGGCCGGTTGCTCGGGGAGCAGGTCCCAGACGCTGCCCGCGCGGCCGACCGCGATCTCGCCGACGACGAGGCCGACGCTCAGCCACCAGCCGGCCCGCAACCCGGACGCCGGGCCGCCGGTGTGCGCCGCGTCCGCCACGGCCGGCCGGAGGAGTAGACCGGTGACGGCCGTGACCAGGACCGCGACGGTCGCCGCGATGACCCACGTCCGCCACTGCTGCCCGACGCCGAGCAGGGCCAGCAACGCCGGCATCCGGGTGGCGGTGATCGCCGCCGTCGCACCGGTCAGGAAGAACGGCAGCCGCTGCGGCGCGAGCAGCGCCGCCGGGTCGGCCAGCGACCTCAGCCGTTGCTGCCAGCTGGGATGGGTGTGCCAGAGGGCCGCCCCGCGCGCCACCAGCCGCCCGACGGCGGACCGGTGGCCGCCCGTGGGGTCGCGCCCGGCCGCCGCCTGCCAGAGTCGCACGTCCGCGCCCCACCGCCTGGCCGTCAGGTCGGCGTGGAACTCACGGGTACGCAGGATGTCCGCGCGGGCGAGGTAGACCAGGACGACCGTGACGGCCAGCATCGCCAGGTGGTGCACGACCCGGGACTGTTCCCGCGTCTGCATGTAGGTGCCCGCCGTGTCGGGCAGGGACACCGCGAGGATGTACGCCAGGTCGAGCGGGAGGACCACCCCGAGCAGGACGCGCCACAGGGCGACGGTCGCGTACGTGATGTCGACGTCGCGGTTGCGCAGGTGCGCCAGCTCGTGCAGCACCACGGCGCGGAAGCCCTCGGGATCACGGCGCCGCCGGGCGAGGAGGCCACCGTTGAGGCGGACGGTGTGGTGACGCAGCCGACCGAAGACGACCGCCCCGGTGGTGGAGACGGCGGGGGCGACGACGAAGCGGGGCTGGCGCCGCAGCCCGGCGACGGTGACCAGCTCCGCCAGCACGGCCCGCAGCTCGGCGTGTCCCTCGACTTCCTCGATCGGCACGACCAGGCTCCGCCGCCCCTTCCAGGCAGGCAGGATCCAGTACACCACCGCGGCGCAGACCAGCAGCAGGATCAGGGCGCCCGGCTTCCACCACCACGCCTGCGCCGGCACGAAACGGTCCACGCAGTCGGCGTACGCGGACTGCTGTTCGGCGATCCGGACCACCACGTCGAGGTCGCTGAGCCCCGGATCGCCCCCGGCGGCCAACCCGCAGCCGACCCGCACGCCGTCCTGGTCGGCGACGGCGTCGATGATGGCGCCGGCGGTCGCCGCGGCGATGCCGACGAAGAGGACGAGCAGCAGGACGAAGCGGGGCCGTGCCCCCGCTCGCGGCACCCGCTGGTGCGCGGGGGCACGGCCGGGTGCCTCGGACACCACCGGCCCTACCCCCGGTCGGCGTCGTCGTCGCGCGGGCCGTCGTCCACGGCCAGCGCCAACCGGGCCACCACCCGGTCCGCCAGCGTCGCCGCCTCCGCGGGCGCGAGGCCGGCGGCGACGGCGAGTTCACCCACCCGGTCCCGTACGGCCCGCAACTGCTCCCCGGTCAGCGCCGGCATCGCCCGGGGCGGTTGCGGCCGGCGGAGCCGGGCGCGCAGCCAGGTACGCGCTCCCGTGCCCACCCGCGTGATCCCGGCCCCGACCGCCGCCCGGACGACCTCGTCGACGGCGATCCAGACGAGCGGGGTGACGAGGACCGCGGCCTCGCCCAGCCCGAACCCGAGCATGTCCCGGGACTGGCGTGCGCGGGTGAGCCGGCGCAGCGCGGTGTCGTCGTCGAAGCGCCGCAGCGCGTCGGCGAGTACCAGTTCGTCGGGGGCCACCTCCGCGACGACGTCCCGCACGGCGTCGCGTACCAGCCGTGGTGTCCGCTCGGCCCGTCCGTCCTCGTGTCGCGTCGTCGGCTCCACGCTCGACTCCCGTCGTATCGCGGTATCGGCCAGGCCGATGCTATCGACAGGGGTCAACCGCGTCTCGGACCGCGCGGCGGGCCCCGGCTCAGCAGAGCAGGTCGAGGTGCTGGTGGGCGTCGGCGGCGATGTTCTCGTGGCGCAGCCGGCGCCGCGCCCACAGCCGCGCGGCCACCTCCGCCTGCTCGTCGCCCCACGCGGCGTGCTCCACCAGCAGCGCCGCGGTCAGCGCCGCCGCGGCCCGCAGCGCCAGCCCGCGCGCCCCGGCGACCACGTCGACGGCCCGCGGGTCGGCGGCGGCGTCCGCGAGGGCGGCGGTCAGGTCCGCGGTGGCGGTGGCAAGGGTGTCGGCCAGGGCGGGTGACATCGGCCGGGCCAGGTCCACGGCGGCGCTCAGCCGGCGCAGCAGCGGCGCGCCGGCGTCCTCGCGGGTGACCGCGCGCAGCACGTCCAGGGCCAGGACGTTGGTGGTGCCCTCCCAGATCGGCAGGACCTGCGCGTCGCGCAGCAGCCGGGGCACGCCGGTGTCCTCGACGTACCCGGCGCCGCCGAACGCCTCCACGTACTCGCTGGCCGAGGGCACGGCGAGCCGGCCGGTGGCGAGCTTGGCCAGCGGCGCGACGACGCGCAGTTCGGCGGCGGCGTCCGGGTCGGCGCCCACCTCCACCCGGCCGAGCAGCGCGAACGCGTGCCCGGCGAGGGCGAACGCGGCGGCCGCGTCGACCGCGAGCGCGCCGAGGGTGGCCCGGTGCAGCGGGTTGTCGGCCAGCCGCCCGCCGGCGACCGTGCGGGCGTCGGCGTACGCGCGGGCGTAGGCCAGGCCGCGGCGCATCCCGCCGGCCGCGGCGGCGGCGTTGTGCACCCGGGTCACCACGACCAGGGTCATCGCCCGCACCAGGCCGGGCACGGCCGGGTCGCCCAGCGGCAGCGCGTACGCCTCCCGCAGCCCGACCTCGGCCGTGGGCAACGCGCGGGTGCCCAGCTTGTCCTTGAGCCGGTGCACGGTGACCCCCGGCGCCGGCGCGTACGGCGCGGCGTCGGCGCCGGCGAGGGGGGAGTCGGCGGCGTAGCGGGGCACCAGGAACGGCGCGAGGACGCGGCTACCCGCCCCGGCGCCCTCGGGCCGGGCCAGGGCCACGGCCATGGTGGCGTCGGCGGCGGAGCAGAACCACTTCTCCCCGGTCAGCCGCCACGAACCGTCGCCGGCGGGCCGGGCGGTGGTGTCCGAGCGGGACAGGTCCGACCCGCCCTGCGACTCGGTCATCCACTGCCCGCTGACGATCGCGGTGCCGGGGTCGGTGGAGGTCAGCCGGGGCAGCCACGCGTCGCGCACGCCCGGATCGACCTCGGGGAGACTGAGCAGCGCGGCGGCGCCGTCGGCCATCGCCACCGGGCAGGAGAAGGTGGCCGACTCCGGCCCGTACAGGTGCAGCAGCGCGTGCTGGACGACCCGGGCGGCGGCGCCCCACGTGCCGCGCGCGGAGTCCAGGTAGGGCAGGGCGACCACGGCGTGCCGGGCTGCGGCGGCGCGTTGGGCCTGCCAGCCGGGGGAGGTGTCGATCCGGTCGACGCGCGCGCCCCACGGGTCGTAGCGCACCAGCGTCGGCGGGTGCGCCTCGGCGTCGGCGTGCGCGGCGCGCAGCGGCCCGACGACGTCGGCGGCCAGGTCGGCCAGGCGGCCCTTCGCGGCGGCGTGCCCGGCCGGGCCGAGCTGCCGTTCCAGCCAGGACCGCAGCAGGCTGTCCCCGGTGTACGGGTCGTCGGGGGCGGGCACCGGCTGCACGTAACGGGTCATCGTCTCGCTCCAGGGGCGCGGTGTGGCGGGTGTGCGCCGACGGTAGACGATGCGTGGGCGGCGGCGACAGAGGCGAGTTGCTGCGCGCCGGCGGGTCGGTTGTCTACGGTCGACAGATGTGGGCAGGCAGCAGCCGTGGACGCGGCCGGTCCGGCGCCGCCGGCCGGCGCGGGCCGGCCTGCTGTTCGCCGGGCTGGGGCTGCTGCTGTGCCTGATCGGGGTGGCCGGCCTCGGCGCGTGGAACCTTCAGCTGATCACGCGGTCGACCGAGCCGGTGCGGCGGACCGCGGACGGGTTCCTCCACGAGGTCGCCGCCGGGGACGTCGACCGGGCGTACGAGCGGTTGTGCGCCGAGGCCCGCGGGAAGTGGAGCGCGGGCGGCTTCAGCGCCTGGGTGCGTACCCCGCCGCAGGTCACCGGCTACGAGATCACCGACGTGTCGGTGGCCACCCGCGGCGGCCGGCCCCTCGGCACGGTGACGGTGCGCCTGACCCGCGAGGGTGGGGGCAGCGAGGAGCGCCGGCTGCCGGTGGTACGCGAGGACGGTCGGTGGCGGGTGTGCGGGGACCCGTACTGAAGCCGGCGCCCGGCCACCGGTGTGTCAGCTGCCGCCGAGGTCGCCGGAGCGGTAGTGCCGCCGGCACAGCACCTGGTAGCGCACCTCGGCGGTGTCGACGGTGTCGCCGATGACGACCTGTTCGCCCTCGCGGGCCACCCGGCCGTCGACGACGCGGGCGTTGAGCAGCCCCTCGCGGCCGCACCAGCACAGCACCTCGACCTGGATGCGGGCGACGGAGTCGGCCAGTTCGAACAGCCGCTGGGCGGCGGGGAACAGGCAGGACCGGAAGTCGGTGGCCAGGCCGAAGGCGTACACGTCGACGTCGTAGTTGTCGACCAGGTCGGCCATCTGGTCGATGTGTTCGAGGTTGTAGAACGACGCCTCGTCGCAGATCAGGTAGTCCACGCGTACGCCCTCGGCCCACGCGTCGCGGACCAGGTCGCGCAGGTCGAGGGTGTCGGTGACCTCGACGGCGGCGTGGGCCAGGCCGATGCGGGTGGTGACCTGCGGGCCGAGGGAGCGGTCGATGCGGGTGGTGACCAGGCCGCGGCGGCCCTGCCGGGCGTGGTTGTGGTTCATCTGCAACGCCATCGTGGACTTGCCGCAGTCCATCGGCCCCCAGAAGAACTTCAACGCGGCGGCGTGCAGCGGCCGGCCGTCGACGGCGCGGGCGGCGGCGCAGCCGGCGCGGAGGTCGTCCGGGCCCGGTAGGGGGCGGGCCAGGCAGATCGGGGCGGCAGCGGCGTCGTCGGTCACGTCCGGGCAGCCTAGTCGATCAACCCTCGACGATCAGGCCGGTGCGGCGCCGGCCGGCGCCGCACCAGCGGCGGTCACAGCACCCGGGGCGGGGTGTTGCCGGCGGCGACGATGGCCCGCCGGATGGGCACGGCGGCCAGCAGCGCGAACCCGAGCACGAAGAAGATCAGCAGGGAGACCAGGCCCACCCGGTAGGAGGAGGTGAGCTGGAACACCAGGCCGAACGCCAGCGGCCCGAGCCAGCTGGTGCCCTTGTCGCTGATCTCGTAGAACCCGTAGTACTCGCCCTCCTTGCCGGCGGGGATGAGCTGGCTGAACAGCGACCGGCTCAGCGCCTGGCTGCCGCCGAGGACCAGGCCGATGGCCCCACCGAGGACCATGAACGGCAGCGGGGCCTCCGCCGGCAGCCGGAACGCCGCCACGATCACCCCCGTCCACAGCACGAGGCTGAGCAGCACGGTCTTCCAGGCGCCGATGCGCCGGGCGAGGGCGCCGAGGGCGAGGGCGCCGCCGAAGGCGAGGAACTGCACCAGCAGGATGGTGACGATCAGGGTGCCCTGCTCCAGCCGCAGCTCCTCGGTGCCGTACTGGCTGGCGAGGGTGATGACGGTCTGGATGCCGTCGTTGTAGACGAGGAAGGCCAGCAGGAAGAACAGCGTCAGCGGGTAGGCCTTCATCTCCCGCACCGTGCGGCCGAGTTGCCGGAACCCGTCGGTGAGCACGTTGCCGCCGCCGCGTAGCGCCTCGGCGGTGGGGCGGTCGCGCAGCCAGCGCAGCGGCAGCAGGGTGAACGCCGCCCACCACACCCCGGCGGAGACGATCGACCAGCGGGCCAGGTCCAGGGTGCGCTGCGGGTTGCCGTCCTCGCTGAGCGTGCTGACCGCGACGAGGTTCAGGGCGAGCAGCACCCCGCCGCCGAGGTAGCCGATGGCCCAGCCGCGGCTGGAGATGGCGTCGCGGTCGTCGGGGCCGCCCAGTTGCGGCAGGAACGAGTTGTAGACCACCACGGCGGCGCCGAAGGAGATGTTGGCGACGAGGAACAGCACCCCGCCGAGCAGGTACCGGTCGCCGGTGACGAACGCCATGCCGATGGTGGCGCCGGCGCCGGTGAACGCCGCGGCGCCGAGCAGCCGCCGCTTGTGCGTCGTCCGGTCGGCGATCGCCCCGACCACGGGCAGCACGAACACGGTGAGGAACACCGACAGGGAGATCAGGTACGGGTAGTAGGAGCCGGCGGCGACGCGGATGCCCAGCGGGTGGACGTAGCCGTCGCAGCTGTCGGCGCCGAGTTCGCAGCCGGCGGCCAGCTCGGTGACGGTGGTCAGGAACGGGCCGAGGAACACGGTGATGACGGTGGTCTGGAAGGCCGAGTTGGCCCAGTCGTACAGGTACCAGCCGCGCCGCTCGCGGGCGGTGCTGGCCGGCGGTGGGGTGTCCACCGCAGGGGTGACGGTCTCGGCCATCGGTTTCCCTTGTCTCAGGCGGCCCAGTGGCCGCGGCTGCGGTAGACGTCGCGCAGCACGCCGACGCGATCGGTCATGATGCCATCCACCCCAAGATCAAGTAACTCGTGCATCTCGGCAGGTTCGTCGATCGTCCAGACGTGCACCTGCAGCCCGAGCCGGTGGGCGTAGGCGAGGAACCGGCGGTCGACCACCCGGACGCGTCCGTAGCGGGGCGGCACCTGCGCGGCCACCACCGACGGGGGTAGCCGCAGCGGCCGGCCGTGCAGCGAGGCCATGCGCAGCCGCGCCGCGCCGCGCATGCCGAGGCCGGTGGCGATGCGCCCCTGCGTGAGCGCCCGCAGCCGGGCCAGCCGGGCGTCGCTGAACGAGGCCAACAGCATCCGGTCACCGGCACCGGCCCGGGCCACGGTGTGCGCGGTCGGCTCGACCGCGCGGTCGGCCTTGACGTCGATGTTGAACCGCACGTCGGGCCAGGCGCCGAGCACCTCGTCGAGGCGGGGCACCAGGGCGGCCCCGCCGACGCGTACCGAGGTCAGGTCGGCCCAGCGCAGGTCGGCGATGCGGCCGCGTTCGCCGGTGACCCGCTCGAGGGTGGGGTCGTGGAACACGACGGCGATCCCGTCGACGGTGGCGTGTACGTCGGTCTCGACGTACCGGTAGCCGAGGGCGACGGCGCGGGCGAACGCGGCGGCGGTGTTCTCGTCGCCGTCGGCGGCGCCGCCGCGGTGGGCGAAGGCCAGCGGCGCGGGGGCGTCGAGGTAGCCGGACGGGGGCTGCACGCCCGGCAGTATGCCGGGCGCCGGTGGCACTCCGGTGACCGGCCGGCGATCGTCGGGGGACGCGCCGGCCACGGTCGCCGGTCCGCGATCCACTCCATGGCGCCGACGTGGCGCGAACCGAGTCGCCCGGACCACGCCACGTCGGCGACATCGTGGTCCGGGCGGCCCGGCGGCGGTCAGGCGGCCGGAGGCCGGCGACGGTGGGAGCGGCTGGTGTCGCTGGGGCGTCCGGGGTCGACGTGCCGGGGCCGGTCGGGCTCGTCGGGACGCAGCGGCACGAGCGTGTCGGTGATCGCGTCGATGATCCGGTCGGTGGCGCGCAGGGCGGCGCCCGGCGCGGCGGGGTCGATGTCGGCCAGGTCGACGGGGTCGCCGAAGCGCACCTTCACCACGGGGCGGCGCAGCAGGGCCCGGCCGACGGCCCCGGCCAGGCCGCGGGGCGTCCGGTACGGCAGCACCTCGTGGGCCCCCCACTGGGCGACCGGAATCACGACGGCGCCGGTGGTCAGGGCGAGGCGGGCCGTGCCGGTCTTGCCGCGCTCGGGCCACATGCCGGGGTCGAGGCCGATGCGGCCCTCGGGATAGACCAGGACCACCGAGCCCTCGGCGACGGCACGGGCGGCGGCGTCGAGGGCCTGGTGCACGGCGGCGGTGCCCCGGTCGACGCGGATGTGCCCGGCGCGGCGCATGGCGGCGCCGACGACGGGGGCACGGAACAGCCCGGCGGTGGCCATGATCCGTGGCGCGACGCCCCGGGCGCGGCAGGCGGCGGCCATGACGATCGGGTCGAACGGGCTGATGTGGTTGGCGGCGAGGATCAGCGGCCCACGGCGCAGGTGCGCGGGAACCTCGCCGCTGACCCGCAGGCGGGCCAGGGCGCCGACGACGGCGCGGGCGAGCAGTTGGGCGACGCGCCAGATCAGGGGCGGGCGCCAGGTGTCGGTCGGGGTGTCCATCAGCGGTTGATCGTCGCACGGCCGCGGCCGGCCGGACGCGGCCGGGCTGGGCCCCGGGCTGGACGGCCGGGGTGAGCAAGGTCATTGGTCCCGGGCGGGATCGGGACCTGCGCCCCTGCCGATCCGTCTACGACGGCGAGTAGTATTTACTACGTCCCGTAGTACGCAAGGCTGGGGGTTCCAGGTGGACGCGTTGGACGTCGCCCGCTGGCAGTTCGGTGTCACCACCGTCTACCACTTCCTGTTCGTGCCGTTGACCATCGGCCTGTCCGTGCTGGTCGCGATCCTGCAGACCCGGTGGCACCGCACCGGCGACGAGCGCTACCTCAAGCTCACCAGGTTCTACGGCAAGCTGTTCCTCATCAACTTCGCCATGGGCGTGGTCACCGGCATCGTCCAGGAGTTCCAGTTCGGCATGAACTGGAGCGACTACTCCCGCTTCGTCGGCGACATCTTCGGCGCCCCCCTCGCGATCGAGGCCCTCGTCGCGTTCTTCCTCGAATCCACCTTCATCGGGCTGTGGATCTTCGGCTGGGACCGGCTGCCCAAACGCCTGCACCTGGCCGCCGTCTGGGCCGCCGCCATCGGCAGCAACCTGTCGGCCTACTTCATCCTCGCCGCCAACTCGTTCATGCAGAATCCCGTCGGCTACCGGATCAACCCCGACACCGGACGCGCCGAGCTGACCGACTTCCTGGCCGTGCTCACCAACAAGGTCGCCCTCGTCACGTTCCCCCACACCATCGCAGGCTCGTTCCTCGTCGCCGGGTCCCTCGTCGTCGCCGTCGGCCTGTGGCACCTCGTGCGCAACCGCGACAGCGCCGACACCCCCGCCTACCGCTACGCCACCCGCTTCGGCGCCTGGGTCGTCATGATCGCCACCGCCGGGGTGCTCGTCACCGGCGACGTCCAGGGCAAGATCATGACCGAGGTGCAGCCGATGAAGATGGCCGCCGCCGAGGGCCTCTACACCACCGAGAGCCCCGCGGCGTTCTCCGTGCTCACCGTCGGCAGCCTCGACGGCAGCCGCGAGGTCTTCGCCATCAAGATCCCCTACCTGCTGTCGTTCCTCGGCACCGGCGACCCCAACGGCACCGTGCAGGGCATCAACGACCTGCAGGCCCAGTACGCCAGCCAGTACGGCCCCGGCAGCTACACCCCGATCATCCCCGTCACCTACTGGAGCTTCCGCTTCATGATCGCCTTCGGGCTGGCCGCCGCCGCGATCGCCGTGCTCGTCCTGTGGTCGCAGCGCCGCGGCCGCACCCCCACCAGCCGCTGGCTGCTGCGCGCCGGCCTCGCCATGCCCGTGCTGCCCCTGCTGGCCAACGCCTTCGGCTGGATCTTCACCGAGATGGGCCGCCAACCCTGGATCGTCTTCGGCGAGATGCTCACCCGCGACGGCGTGTCCCGCAGCGTCTCCCTGACCGAGGTCCTCACCTCCTTCACCGCCTTCACCCTCGTCTACGCCACCCTCGCCGTCGTCGAGATCAAACTCCTGCTGCGCTACGCCAAAGCCGGCGTACCCGACCTGACCCCCGCGCCCGAACCGACCGACACCGACGACGCCGAGCGCCCGCTCGCCTTCGCCTACTGACCTGCGGAGCCCACCGTGGAACTGACCACCGTCTGGTTTCTCCTCGTCGCCGTGCTGTTCACCGGCTACTTCGTCCTCGAGGGCTTCGACTTCGGCGTCGGCATGCTGCTGCCCGTCCTCGGCCGCGACGACCGGGAACGCCGCGTCCTGATCAACACCATCGGCCCCGTGTGGGACGGCAACGAGGTCTGGCTCATCACCGCCGGCGGCGCCATGTTCGCCGCCTTCCCCGAGTGGTACGCCACCCTCTTCTCCGGCTTCTACCTGCCCCTGCTGCTGATCCTGCTGGCCCTCATCGCCCGCGGCGTCGCCTTCGAGTACCGGCACAAGCGCCCCGAGGCGTGGTGGAAACGCCGCTGGGACACCGCGATCTTCCTCGGCTCGCTCGTCCCGGCCGTGCTGTGGGGCGTGGCGTTCGCCAACATCCTGCGCGGCGTGCCCCTTTCCGCCGACCACGAGTACGTCGGCGGCCTGCTCGACCTGCTCAACCCGTACGCCCTGCTCGGCGGCGCCACCACCGGCGCGCTGTTCCTCACCCACGGCGCCGTGTTCGTCGCCCTCAAGACCGTCGGCGACATCCGCCACCGCGCCCGCGCCCTCGCGGTACGCGCCGGCGCCGGCGCCGCCGTGCTCGCCGTGGCGTTCCTGGCCTGGACCCTGGGCATCCGCTCCAGCGCGGCCGCCGTCGCGCTCGCCGCCGTGGCGGCGCTGGCCCTGCTCGCCGCTGTGGCCGCCGCCCGCGTACGCCGCGAGGGCTGGGCGTTCACCGGCACCGCCGTGGCCGTCGCCCTGACCGTGGCGACCCTGTTCACCGCGCTGTACCCGAACCTGCTGCCCTCCACCGCCGACCCCGCCGGCACCCTGACCGCCGCCAACGCCGCCTCCACCGGCTACACCCTGAAGATCATGACCTGGGTCGCCGTCGTGTTCACCCCGATCGTGCTGGCCTACCAGGGCTGGACCTACTGGGTGTTCCGCAGGCGCATCGGCGTCGCCCACATCCCGCGGCACTGACCCACCCCGTGGCCGGGGGGACCCGCCCCCGGCCACGGAAAAACCGGTTTGGCGCCGGCCGAGCCGTGGCTACCGTCGGGCAGGTGCACCCCGTCGCCGCCGTCCGTGAACTCACCCCCGACGACATTCCCGCCGCCTGGACCCTCGGCGGCCACGCGTTCGGCTCCGACCCGCAACCCCCGCCGGACGCCACCACCCGCGCCCGGCCCGGCATGACCGGCTACGGCGCGTTCGACCCCGCCGGGCGGCTGTGCGGCAAGGCCGTCGACCTGCACCACGAGCAGTGGTGGTCCGGCCGGACCGTGTCGGCCGTCGGCGTCGCCGTCGCCCCCGAGGCCCGCGGCCGTGGCGTCGCCCGCGCCCTGCTGGCCGCCCTGCTGCGCGGCGCCCGCGAGCGCGGCGCCGCCGTCAGCGCCCTGTATCCCACCACCACCGGCCCGTACCGGGCCTGCGGCTGGGAGGTCGCCGGCACGCTGCGCACCGTCGACCTGGCCGCCGCCGACCTGCCCCGACACCGGCCTGCCCCGCACCTGAGCGTCCGCGCCGCCGGCGCCGAGGACATGCCCGCCGTCGCCGGCCTGTACGAGCGCGTCGCCCGCCACCGCCGGGGCATGCTCACCCGACGCGGCGAACTGTTCGACCACCTCGGCGCCACCACCGCCCTGCCCACCGACGGCGTCACCCTCGTCGAGGACGCCGGCGAACTGGTCGGCTACGCCAGCTGGGACCGCGGCCGCGGCGGCTACGGGCCCGATTCCGTCCTCACCGTCGAAGACGTCCTCGCCACCACCGCCGACGCGGTCCGGGAACTCGTCAGCGTCCTCGCCAGGTGGCGCAGCGTCGCCCCCACCCTGCGGCTGCGCCTGCTCGACGGCGACGCCGTCACCGCCCAACTGCCCCTGGAGACGGTCCGCGAACACCGGCAGCAGCCCTGGATGCACCGGCCCGTCGACGTCACCCGGGCCGTACGGGAGCGCGGCTGGCCGCCGCACGCGCGCGGCGTCGTCGACTTCACCCTCGACGACGACCTCGCCGACTGGAACACCGGCGCCTGGCGCCTGGAGGTCGCCGACGGCGCGGCCGAGCTGCGCCCGGCCACCGGCGAGCCGGCCCTGCACCTGAGTATGCGCGGCTTCGCCCAGCTCTACGCCGGCGCCACCACCGCTGAGAGCCTCGTGCACGCCGGCCAGCTGCGACACGGCCCCGGCGTCGACCCCCGTGCCCTGGACCTGCTCGCCGTCGGCGGCCCCGCCCACCTGCTCGACTACTTCTGACCGGCCTCCCGACAGCGCCCGGACGGCCCGCGCGCGGGGACACGTTCGGTCCATCGCGCGGGGGCCCTCGGCGGCCGTCAATACCCCACCCGGTGCGCGCGGCCTCTGGACGTGTCCCCACCGGCTGTCGATCGACGGTACCGGCCGCGCGAACAGCCGATGCACCTTGCGTAATCATGCTGTTACTTTTCGCGCCTGGACTCGGTGATCGCCTTCTGTCGACAGGCGTCCCGACACGTGTGTTGGAGGGGACATGAGACGTGCTCGACCATTGATCGGGCTGGCCGCGCTCTGCCTTGTCATCCCGGCCGCCCCGGCGCTGGCCGCGACGACCGCCGAACCCGTGGACGCCCCGGCCAGCGCGGTCTACAGCGTCAGCGGCGGCGAACTGACGGCCGGGCAGCAGGGCAGCGTGCCGTTCACCGTCGCCGCCGACGACTACACGGCGGCCGGGCACGGCCGGGTGCTCGTCGGCTTCACGCTCGACGCCGCGCCCGGCAGCACCCTCGACCCGGGCATGATCGTGGTCCGCTCGAAGTCCGGCCCGCCGCCGTACGTCTCCGTGCCCTGGCGGGCCGACACCCCCGGCAGCAAGTCCAGCTTCACCGTCGCCGCGCTCGCCCCCGGCGGCGCCTACGACGTCCTGCTCAGATCCGACAAGAACACCTCCGGCGCGTACCAGCTCTCCGCGTTCCTCGCCGGCGACGCCAACGCCGACTTCCAGGTCGACCAGGACGACCTGGTGCTCATCGACTCGCTGGCCGGCACCGCGTACGGCGCGCCCGCGTACTCGCCCTGGGCCGACGTGGACCGCAGCGGCACGATCAACAGGTTCGACCGGATCGTCGCGGCGCTCAACCTCGGCGCGGCGACCCGACTGCGACTGACCGTCGAGAACCCCCTCGACGAGGCCCTGCCCGCCGACGCGCTCACCCTCACCGGCGCCGCGCCGGACGGCTTCAACGCCGTGTCGACCCCGGCGGCGTTCAGCCTCTCCGGGGCGCAGTTCCACGACGACCCGGCCGAGATGGCGCTCACCGTCAACGGCCACCGGGTACCGGCAGACCGGATCGCCGTCGAGGCGCACCGGGTCACCGCGACCTCCGCGCTGACCGACGGCCGCAACGAGCTGCGGTTCGCCGGCGTCGACGCCATCGGCCGGCCCCTTTACCACACTGCCACCGTCTGGGCGGGCGCGAACACCCTACGGGTCGACGTCGTGGACGACACCGGCGCGCCGGTCACCGACCCGGTGACCGTACGGGTCAGCCTCACCGACGACCAGGACGTCTTCACCGAGGACGCCACCTCGACCGGCCACCTGACCGTGCCCAACGTGCCGTCCCGACCAGCGAGGTGCCGGGCGGCTGGTTCGGCTCCGAGTTCAACGACTACTTCCGCGTCTCCCTGCGCAGCCAGCAGGGCGGCGGGTCGGCCGCCGAGGCCAACAGCATGAACGGCCTGGGCCTGGGCCAGTTCGACTACGGCAGCGGGACCACCGGCTGGCGCGAGCTGACCCTGCCCGTGGACAAGACCGGC
The DNA here is from genome assembly GCF_039871625.1 of Micromonospora sp. B11E3. NCBI lineage: Bacteria > Bacillati > Actinomycetota > Actinomycetes > Micromonosporales > Micromonosporaceae > Micromonospora > Micromonospora sp. B11E3. The sequence continues at coordinate 31,691 of NZ_JBDPMC010000063.1, forward strand.
GACACCATCCAGGTCGACCTGGGCGTGGCCAACGTCGCCGACGACCTGTTCGACTCCCAGGTCGTCGTCGACTTCGTCGAGGAGGTACGCGACCAGATCCAGCCGAGCCTCACCTGGAACAACACCGCCGGCGGCATGGACCTGCGGTACACGGTGGACAACGGCGACCTCAAGCAGGCCGCCACCATCGACGTGTACTGGGCCAACGGGCCCGGCCACGCCAACCGGCTCGGGACGCCCGTCTTCAGCCACTCCGTGCCGGCAGGCACCACCGCCGGCCAGCACGGGCCGATCCGCATCGCCGGGAACCTGCTGGCCGACAACCCGGCCGGCGTCACCCACCTGGTCGCCGTGGCCAGCCCCAGCCGGGTGGGCGCCCTGGCCGACGTGCAGGTCGCCTTCGGCGCCAACGCCAACGCCACCGCGGTGAGCGCGGCCACCATCGACATCGTCAAGGACAGCCTGCGCGCCGCCGGCCAGCGCACCGTCACCATCACCAGCACCGCGCGCACTCCCGCCGACCAGGCGCGGGCAATGTTCCAGAACCTCACCAACGCGGCCAACCCGGTGAGCGTCAACGTCGCCAACCAGTTGGCGCTCTACGCCGCGCCCGGCGACGCGGTCGTCAACACCTTCGTCCAGCAGACCCAGGGGATGACCCGGGCGCAGATCCTGGCCAACGCCGCCACCATCCGCGCCGCCATGGAACAGGAGATCAACAATCAGGGCCCGCAGAACGTCTCCCGCCACTGCGCCGACCCCGCCGTCGTCAACGTGGCCGATCTCGGCGCCGGCGCCTTCAACGCCACCAACGGTCCACTGTTCGTCAACGCGATCCGCCCGCGGGTGACCCGCTTCCTCGACGAGCGCGCCACCAACAACTGCTACCACATCGAGATAACGCAGTAGCCGACAGGCGACCCGGCGGCAGGCGGCGATGCCCGTCTGCCGCCGCGGCGGCTCCAGCCGGTCGGGCGCGGGGAAGCCAACCGGCGTCGCTGGTCCGCGACCCCGCGCCGCCGGCGGGTCAGCCCGCCTCGCGCAGCTCCGCCAACCGCGCCTCGATCTCCGCCAACTCGGCACGCAGCTTCTCCGCCTGCTGCTCCGCCTCCGCCCGCTCCGCGGCCAGGATCTGCTCCACCGCCTCCTGCACCCCCGGCACGTCCACCAGCGCCACCATCTTCAGCGCCTCCGCCGGCTTCACCACGTACGGCTTCGCCAGGGCCTTGGCGCCCTGCTGCGCGGCCACCGTCCACTCGCCGTCGGCGTACGCCAACGTCACCGTCAGCCCCGCCGGCCCCTTCGGCTTGGCCGCCTTGACCGCCCGCTTCGCCGGCTTCGCCTCCGCCTGCTGCTCCACCCTCGGCTCCTCCCGCCGCGCCGCCGGCACCCTCGGCGGGGTGTCCAGCACGAACTCCGGCTCCGCAGCCGGCTGCGGCTGCTCGGCCTCCGACTCCGGCCGCGCCTCGACCGCCCTGCGCCCCGCCCCACGCGGCGCGATCGCCACGTCGGCGGGGGAGAACGGCAGCTCGTCGCGGCCGAACCGCACCACCACGTACTCGTCGGACTCCGCCGGATCGGTCAGCTCCACCACCTGACCCACCTGCCCGGCGATCTGCCCGGCGGAGGCGGTGAACACCACCTTCGGCTTCCGGCCGGCCGCCAACGCCTCCCGGATGCCCTCCACCTCGTCCGCCGACAAACCGTCGCCGCCGCCCATCGCCACCCTCTTCCGTACACCTGTCTGATTGCTGCCTTGATACCAGCCGGCCCCGACACCCCGAAGATCAGCCCCCGCTCGGGGTCCACTGTGACGCCGCTCTCCCACCACCGTGTCGATCATCGCCGGTAACGTCAGCGCCAATATCGGCAGGGGGAGGGGAGCGGCCCGGATGAGCCCGGTCACCATCGTCACCGGCGGGGGCCGCGGCATCGGCGCCGCCACGGCCCGCCGCCTCGCCCACGACGGCCACGACATCGTCGTCGGCTACCGCCGCGACCACGACGCCGCCGCCCGCGTCGTCGCCGATATCCGCGCCGCCGGCCGCCGGGCGACAGCCGTCGCCGCCGACACCGCCGACCCCGACCAGATCCCGCGGCTGTTCGACGCCGCCGCCGACCTCGGCGCGCTGACCGGCCTGGTCAACAACGCCGGCGTCACCAGCTCCATCGGCCCCTTCACCGACCTGCGCGTCGAGGACCTGCGCCGCGTCATCGACGTCAACCTCGTCGGGTACGTCGTGGCCGCCCAGCACGCCGCGCGCCGGATGGGCGCCGGCGGGGCCATCGTCAACGTCTCCTCGGCCGCCGCCACCCTCGGCAGCCCAGGGGAGTACGTGCACTACGCCGCCGTCAAGGCCGCCACCGACACCCTCACCGTCGGCCTGGCCAAGGAACTGGCCCCGCGCGGCATCCGCGTCAACGCCGTCGCCCCCGGCATCGTCCGCACCGACCTGCACGCTCTGTCCGGCGTGCCCGACCGCCCCGACACCGCCGCCGGGCGCGTTCCGCTGGGCCGCGCCGGGGAACCCGACGAGATCGCCGGCGCGATCGCCTGGCTGCTCGGCCCCGACGCCAGCTACACCACCGGCGCCGTCCTGCGCGTCTCCGGTGGCCTCTGACCGCTGCGGCGGGGCCGGCCCGAACCGCCCGGAACCCGCGATCGACTCAAAGGCGGCGACATGGGGGTATCCGGGTCCTCCGAATGCCCCCACGTCGGTGACACAGAGTGGATCACCAGAGCAGGATCGAGGTGCGCCAACCCTCCCGGCCCAGCATCAGCGCCGAACACGGACGCGGACAGTTGAAGCGGGACATCATCGCCGACTACAAGGACCACCATGAACTGGACCTGATGCGCGGCATCAGACAACTGCTCGACCCGCGCGGACTGATGGATCCCGGCAAGATGCTGCCCGCGACTGGCAGCGTCCCACCACCGCCTAACGCGCCGTCGCCCCCTGAAAGGCTCGCGCGAGACGGCGAACCGCCTCGTCCATCAGGCCAGGCGGGGCGGCGGCGTAGGTCAACCGCAGGTGCGACGCCGAAGGCTCCGCCGCATACCACGGACGGCCAGGAAAGACGACGACACCCTCGGCCGCTGCGGCGACGGCCAACGCCACGTCGTCGGTCCCCTCGGGCAGACAAACCCACAGATGCAGGCCGCCACGCGGCACCACCCGCGGCGCCAACTCCGGCAGATGCCGGCGCAGCGCGCCCAACAGCGCCTCCCGGCGCGCCCGCAACGCGGTACGCAGCCCGCGACGACGACGAGCCCACGCCGGGGCGGTGACGAACTCCAGCGTGGCCTGCTGCAGCGGCCCGGCGACGAAGAAGTCGTCGAGCAACCGGGCCATCCGCAGCCGGACACCAGCCGGACCACGGGCGCCGACGGCGGCCACGCGTAGCCCGGGAGCCGCCGACTTGGTCAGCGACCGCACGTAGACGACATGCCCGTCGGGATCGTCGGCGGCCAGCGGCGGCGGAGCCTCCCCGTCGATGGTCAGGTCCCGGGCGTAGTCGTCCTCGATCAGGAACGCCCCGGCGTCACGCACGGCCGCAGCAACCCCGGCCCGACGGTGACCCGCCAGCGTCGCCCCGTGCGGGTTGGCGTGCAGCGGCTGACAGTAGAACAGCCGGGCGCCGGTACGGGCGAACGCAGCCGCCAACTGATCAGGCCGTACACCGTCGGCGTCGGCGGGCACCGGCGCCACCCGCAGACCCGCCGCCCGGGCCGCGGCCAACGCACCCAGGTACGTCGGCGACTCGACCAGTACGGCGTCACCGGGCGCAGCGAGCGCCCGCAGCGCCGTCGACAACGCGGCCTGCCCACCCGGACAGATCACCATGTCGTCGGCGCGCAGCCCTGTGCCCGCCTCCCGGGCGAACCAGGCGCGCAGATCCGCACGCCCCTCGGCCGGCCCGCGCTGCCACGAGGCGGGTTGCCGGGCCGCGCGGGCCAACGCGGCGCCGAGCGCGGCGGCAGGCTGCAGATCCGCGTCCAGGTAGCCACCGGACAGCGCGATCGCCCCCGCCGGCGGTAACGCCAGCAGCGCCCGCATCTCCTCCTCGCCCGACCGGCCGGGGCCGAGCGCGACGGTCTGCCAGGCCAGGTCGGGGGAGCGGCGCTCGTCCGACCTGGCCGCCACGAAGGTGCCCCTGCCAGCTCGCGCCTCGACCAGCCCCTGCGCCACCAACTGCCGGATCGCCTCGGCGACGGTGACCGGCGAGGCGTGATGCCGGGCGGTCAACTCGCGCACAGACGGCAGCCGCGTGCCAGGAGCTGCGCCAGCCACCAGCCCGCGCAGATCTTGGATAACGCGTTCGGCCGCGTTACCGTTACCCATGAAGGACAAGAGTAGCGCTACTGTCACGGCCACGGTAACAGGGAAGCGGGCCATCGGCCTCACCCTCGGCGCCCTGGGCGTGCTCGCCTTCAGCGTGTCGCTGCCAGCCACCCGCGTCGCCGTGCAGCACCTCGACCCGTGGTTCGTCGCCTTCGGACGCGCCGTCGGCGCGGCGCTGCTGGCATGGGCGTACCTGCGCCTCACCCGCGCCCCGCGCCCGACCCGCGGCCAGTGGCGGCGACTGTCCGTCGTCGCCCTCGGCGTCGTCGTCGGTTTCCCCCTGTTCACCTCGCTGGCACTGACCACCCAGACCTCCACGCACGGCGCGGTCGTCATCACCGTGCTGCCCGCCATGACCGCCGTGTTCGCGGTGCTGCGCGCCGGCGAGCACCCGCCGCCGCTGTTCTGGGCCGCGAGCATCGCCGGGCTGCTGGCGGTGCTCGCCTTCCTCGGCGCCGGCGGCGCGGTCCACGGCGCCCTGGCCCCGGCCGACCTGTTCCTGCTCGCGGCGGTCGCCCTCTGCGGCCTCGGGTACGCCGAGGGCGGCGCGCTCGCCCGCGAACTGGGCGGCGCCCGCACGATCTGCTGGGCGTTGCTGCTCTCGCTGCCCGTCACCGCGCCCGTCACCGTCCTCGCCGCCGTGGCCGATCCGCCACGGGCCGGCGGCGTCGCCTGGTCGGCGTTCGGCTACCTCACCGCGGTCTCCATGTTCCTGGGCTTCTTCGCCTGGTACGCAGGCCTGGCCCGGGGCGGCATCGCCCAGGTCGGCCAGATCCAGCTCGCGCAACCCGTGCTCACCCTGGCCTGGTCGGCGCTGCTGCTCGGCGAGACCGTCACCCCGGCCTCGATCGCGGTCGCACTGGTCGTGCTGGCCTGCATCGTGCTCATCCAACGCACGCGTGTCCGCCCTCAGTGACGCTGAGCACCACCTGGTCGCGGTCAACAATGAGAAGCGGCCCACCAAGACGGGGGCGGAACGCGCGCTGGACATCCGTGCCACTGTCCCGGCCGACTGGGGAAACGTGACGGTCGCCGCCTGGAACGGGCTGACCGCGGCCTACTGCCAGCAGCACGGAGCCGGAGTGATCATCCGTGGCGTGCGGAACGCCATCGACGCGGTGCGCGAGTGTCAGTTGGCAGCCATGAACGAGACGCTGGGTATCACGACCCTGTTCATGCCGGCTCGGCCCGAACTGGCCACGATTTCCTCGACCGCGGTCCGCGCCGCTGCGGCCGACTTGCCCCAGGAAGGGCCGCTGGTCAGCACGGTTGGCCGAGACAGCCCCGCCCACACTCACCCGCCCGAATCAGCGATTCGATAATGCACATTATGTCAAGTAGACCGGATCGGCGGCCTCCTCCCGCCCGGTCGAGGCCAACTCCGCCACCGGCAGCGACCCCTCGGCCGGCAACCGCGCCGCCACCACCGCCGCCAGCAGCAACAGACCGCACAACGCGGGCAACGCCGCGGCCAGACCGAACAGCACCGCGACGGCCGGACCCAGCACCGCGCCCGTGAGCGCCGCGAGCGCGTCACCGGCCTGGAACGCCGCCACCACCCGGCCCCGCACCGCGTCCCCGGTGCCCATCTGCACCCGCTGCACCGACACCACCAGCGCCACCGCCCCCGGCACCCCGGCGGCCGTCACCGCCACCAGCGCCACCGCCACCGACGAGGCCGTGAACAGCACCAGGAACGCCACGCCGACCGCCGCGTACCCCGCCGCCAGCAGCGCCCGCGCCGGGAACCGCAGCACCAGCCGCCGACTCAGCAGCGCCCCGCCCAGGTGGCCCACGCCCAGCCCCGCGACCAACCACCCCACCACCGCGCCGGAACCGTGCCGACCCGCCACGAACGGCACCAGCAGCGCGGTCAGGGCGGCGTTGGCCGTCCAGTACAGCCAGCCGGCCACCAGCAGCCCGCGCAGCAGCGGCGCGCCGGCCACCCGTCCCGCAGGCCCCCGATCACGGGTACGGCGGGCGGGCGCCGGACGCCACGTACCCGCAGGCCGGCGGCGACCGACGCGGCGCTCGGCGTACGCCTGGCGGTCACGCTCGAGGAGGCGGACGCCGAGCCGCCGCCGGAGCCCGCCTGGCCGGGGCTCGCGGCGGAGATCGGTCGGCTGGCCGGGGCGAGCGGCGCGGCCGAGCCCGAGGTGCGTCGCCGGTTGGGCCGGGGGTGGTGGCCGAGTTGAGCGCGCTGGCCGGGCGGCCGTTGACGGAGCGGGATCTGCACCGGGTGCTGGACGTCGCGGCGCTGGTGACCCGGGGTGAGCCGACCCAGCCGTCCCGCTCCCCCTCGCGGCAGACCTCCCGTCAACACGAAAATCCTGCATAATATCCCTTATGCACGACAAACAGGACGAAACGGTGGCGCGGCTGATCGAGGAGTTCCTGACGGCTCGGGCGACCCGCAAGCCCTCCCCCCACACCCTCGCCGCGTACCGGCGCGACCTGCTGGCCGTCGCCCACCTGGCCGCCGAGGACGGCACCCCTCCCCTCCCCCTCGACGAGTTGACGATCATCGCCCTGTCCCCCCGCCTCATGCGCGCGGCGTTCGCCCGCTTCGCTGCGCCCCGCGCCGCCGCCTCGGTGCACCGGGCGTGGTCGACGTGGAACAGCTTCTTCACGTTCCTGGTGGCCGAGGGGGTCGTACCGGGAAACCCGATGCCCGCGGTGGGTCGACCCCGCGCGCCGCTCCCCCAGCCCAAGCCGCTGCGCGGCGACGACACCCCGGAGGAACTGCTCGCGGCGGTGGCCCGCGGCGAGGGCCGCCAGCGCGACCCGTGGCCGGAGCGGGACCTGGCCGTGCTCGCGCTGGCGCTGTGCGCCGGGCTTCGGCTGTCGGAGTTGCTGGCGTTGCGGGTGGCGTCACTGGCGGGCCGGCCCGGTGAGCGCCGGGTCGACGTGGCGGGCAAGGGTGGGCGGCCGCGGGTGGTGCCGATCGAGGCCGACCTGGACCGGCTGTTGGCCGACTACCTGGACAGCCGGGCCCGCCGGTTCGGTGCCCGCAGCGTGCGGCCGGACTCGCCGCTGCTGGTGGACCGGCGGGGCGAGCCGCTGCGCCGCGGTGGTCTGCAGTACCTGGTGGAGTCCTGCTATCGGCGGGCGGGCATCGGCGACCGGGTGCCGCGTGGGGCGCGGCTGCACGCGCTGCGGCACACGTTCGCGACGCGGTTGGCCGAGGACGGGGCGAGCGCGGCGGAGATCATGCGGTTGCTGGGGCACGCGTCGTTGGCGTCGTCGCAGACGTACATCGAGGTGACGGCGGGTCAGCAGCGGGCGGCGGTGGCGTCGAACCGGACGAACCGGGCGTTGGCGGGGCTGGTGGGTGGGGGTGGCGGCCGGGTGGGGTGACCGGCCCGGGTCGGGCTGTGGCAGGGTGGTGGGGTACGCGACTGGCGGCACCGGGGATGGGATCGACCATCGGGGAGCTCGTCGTGGGGGTCGTCCGCCTGGGCTCCCGCGGGCGAGGTGTCGCATGTCTGCTGTGGGTACGACGACCGCTCGTGTGTTGTCCGGCAAGCCGGTGGCGCAGCGGGTGCTGGCGGAGGTCGCCGAGGGTGTGGCGGCGTTGCGGGCGGCGGGGGTGACGCCGTCGTTGGCGACGGTGCTGGTCGGTGACGACGACGCGAGCGCCGGGTACATCCGGATCAAGCAGCGGCAGGCTGCGGAGTTGGGTTTCGCGTCGCCGCACGTGTATCTGCCGGCGTCGGCGTCGCAGGCGGATCTGCACCGGGTGTTGGAGGATTTCAACGCGGACGCGGGTGTGCACGGGGTGTTGCTGCAGCATCCGATTCCGGGGCATCTGGACTACGACCGGGCGTTGCAGGTTCTCGATCCGGACAAGGACGTGGACGGGATGCATCCGGTGAACATGGGCCGGTTGGCGTTGGGGTTGCCGGGTCCGTTGCCGTGTACGCCGGCGGGGATCGAGGCGTTGCTGGCGTTCTACGGGGTGCCTGTGGCGGGTCGCGAGGTGGTGGTGCTGGGTCGGGGTGCCACGTTGGGTCGGCCGTTGGCGATGTTGTTGGCGCAGAAGCGGCCGACGGCGAACGCGGCGGTGACGGTGGTGCACACGGGGGTGGCGGACTGGCCGCGGTATACGCGGCGGGCGGAGATCCTGGTGGCGGCGGCGGGGGTGCCGGGGATCGTGCGGCCGGAGCACGTGCGTGCGGGTGCGGTGGTGGTCGGTGGCGGGGTGCGGTACGAGGGTCGGCGGTTGTTGCCGGATGTGGACGAGTCGTGTGCGCGGGTGGCGGGGGCGATCACGCCGCGGGTCGGTGGGGTGGGCCCGACGACGGTGGCGATGTTGTTCCGTAACGCGTTGGCGGCGGCGCGGCGGGCGGCGGGTCGGGGTTGAGTCGCTTGTGTCCCGGGTCGTGGCTGCTGTCGCGGCCCGGGGTGGGCGTGTGGTGGGGCATGGGAGGGTTGTCGGATGTTCAGGGTGTTGGTGTGTTCGATGCTGGTGTTCGTGGTGCTGGGGGCGGTGGGGATCTGGTTGCGGCGTCGTCGGGGTCGGTGAGGCGTCGTCGGGGGCGGGTGCTGCGGGGCCGTGGAGGGTCCGACTTCTCCCCGGGTGGCCGGGGTGTCGGGGCCGTGTGGTGAGGGCGGACTCAGCCTCTTGACGAAGAACCTCGCCCTGGACCTCGCGAAGTACGGCATACGAGTCAATAGCATCGCCCCGGGCGTTACCGAGACCCAGATGGTGGCCGACTACATGAACGCCGCCCC
>NZ_JBDPMC010000064.1:0-39832 GCF_039871625.1 Micromonospora sp. B11E3
TCGATAGTGTTACGGCGGTCATGGCGGAGGGGAAACGCCCGGTTACATTCCGAACCCGGTAGCTAAGCCTTCCAGCGCCGATGGTACTGCACTCGGGAGGGTGTGGGAGAGTAGGACACCGCCGGACATTCTTTCGTTCAGGGTCACCCCGGTTGGGGTGGCCCTGAACGCATTTCCGGGTCGACGGCCGGGGCGGGACAGCGCGATGTCGGCGGCATGGCGGGGACGATGCCGGCGGGATGCCGCGATGTCGGCGACATGGCTGGGTCGGCGTCCCGCCCGGACCCCGAGGTGGACGGACGGCCCCGGGCTCCGGGCGGGACGCGCCGGGCTGGAGCCCCTCAGGAGCGCCTCAGGAGCGGGTCTGGATGCCCTCGCGGAGCCGGCGCATCAACTCGCCGGAGGCGTCCACGGGGCGATTGGGGAACATGGCCATGGCGACGCTGCCGTGGTCCGCCCAGCCGCAGACCGCGAAGTCGCCCCCGTCGCCGCTCGTGGTCCCACACTTCATCACGCCGCCGAACCGGCCGGCCGGGACCCGGTGCACCCCGGTGACCTTCCCCGTCTCGTCGGCCAGGAGGCGGAACAGCGTGTCCAGGTCGCGCTCCGGCTGCCAGAGCAGGGTGGTGCCGCCGAAGACGAGCACCGAGCGCTTCTCGTCCGCCGGGTCCCGGTAGACCGTGCCGAAGCTGCGATCCAGCTCGATGTCGGCCGCCAGGCCGTCGCGCAGGTAGTCGGCGGTGCTCCGGGCGCGCTCGCTGTCGTCCCGCCGCAGGCCGGCGACCGTGTCCGGGGCGGTCAGCCGTGCGTCCTTCTGCTGCGCCACCCGCCAGCCGGCGGTGCCGAGCGCACCGACGCCGGCGAGGCCGGCGACCAGGATCACCCCCAGGACGATCCGCCGGCGCCGGGACCAGGGGCGGCGCTTCCCGTCCTCGTCCCCGGGGTCCCGGTTGCTGAGCTGGATCGGCTCCTCGGTGAGGTCGATCGGCTCCGGTTCGTCGGCGAGCGAACGCCCGGTGAGATGCGCGTCGGACATAGCCGACACCGTACGCGAAGGACAGGTGGCGCACGTCGGGTCCGCCGAAGCGCTCCGTAGACTTTCAGGGTGACCGAGAACCTGGATGCCCGACGCCCCGACGCCCCGACCCTTGCCGGCCAGTACCAGCCCGGCGAGGTAGAGCAGCGACGGTACGAGCAGTGGGTAGCCGCCGGCCACTTCCGGGCGTCGGCGCAGAGCGACAAGCCCCCGTTCACCATCGTCATCCCGCCGCCGAACGTGACCGGCTCGCTGCACATGGGCCACGCCCTCGACCACACCGTCCAGGACGCGCTGGTGCGTCGTAAGCGGATGCAGGGGTACGAGGCGCTCTGGCTGCCCGGCATGGACCACGCCGGCATCGCCACCCAGAATGTGGTCGAGCGGCAGCTCGCCGGACAGGGCCTGTCCCGCCACGACCTGGGCCGGGAGAAGTTCATCGAGCGGGTGTGGCAGTGGAAGGCCGAGTCCGGTGGCACGATCCTGGGCCAGATGCGCCGGCTCGGCGACGCGGTCGACTGGGACCGCGAGCGCTTCACCATGGACGCGGGCCTGTCCCAGGCCGTGCAGACGATGTTCAAGAAGCTGTACGACGACGGCCTGATCTACCGGGCCAACCGGATCATCAACTGGTGCCCGCGCTGCCTCACCGCCCTGTCCGACATCGAGGTGGAGCACACCGACGACGACGGCGAGCTGATCTCCATCCGGTACAGCGACGAGGTGGTGGTGGCCACCACCCGCGCCGAGACGATGCTCGGTGACACCGCCGTGGCGGTGCACCCGGACGACGAGCGGTACCGGCACCTGGTCGGCACCGAGGTCGCCGTGCCGCTCACCGGCCGGCGCATCCCGATCGTCGCCGACGAGCACGTCGACCCGAGCTTCGGCACGGGCATGGTCAAGGTGACCCCGGCGCACGACCCGAACGACTTCGAGATCGGCCAGCGCCACGACCTCCCCTCGCTGACGATCATGGACGAGCGGGGCGTCATCACCGCGCCCGGCCCGTTCGAGGGCCTGGACCGGTACGAGGCCCGGCCCGCGATCGTCGCCGCGCTGCGCGAGCAGGGGCTCATCGTGGCCGAGAAGCGGCCGTACGTGCACGCGGTGGGGCACTGCTCGCGGTGCAAGACGACCGTCGAGCCGCGGCTGTCGCTGCAGTGGTTCGTCCGGACCGGACCGCTGGCCAGGGCCGCCGGGGACGCGGTCCGCGACGGCCGGGTGAAGATCGAGCCGGCCGAGCTGGCCAAGCGGTACTTCGCCTGGGTCGACAACATGCACGACTGGTGCATCTCCCGACAGCTGTGGTGGGGGCACCGCATCCCGGTCTGGTACGGCCCGGGCGGCGAGATCGTCTGCGTGGGGCCGGACGAGCAGCCGCCCACCGGCGAGGGCTGGCACCAGGACGAGGACGTCCTGGACACGTGGTTCTCCAGCGGGCTGTGGCCGTTCTCCACCCTCGGCTGGCCGGAGCGGACCCCGGACCTGGCGAAGTTCTACCCGACCAGCGTCCTGGTCACCGGCTACGACATCCTCTTCTTCTGGGTCGCCCGGATGATGATGTTCGGCCTGTACGCGATGAACGGCGTGCAGCCGTTCGACGTGGTCGCCCTGCACGGCATGGTCCGCGACGAGCACGGCAAGAAGATGTCCAAGTCGTTCGGCAACGTGGTCGACCCGCTGGACTGGATCGACCGGTTCGGCGCGGACGCCACCCGGTTCACCCTGGCCCGGGGCGCCAACCCCGGCCAGGACGTGCCGGTCAGCGAGGACTGGTGCCAGGGCTCCCGCAACTTCTGCAACAAGCTCTGGAACGCCACCCGGTTCGCGCTGATGAACGGCGCCCACACCGACGGGCCGCTGCCGGCGGCCGAGCGGCTCTCGACCGTGGACCGGTGGATCCTGTCCCGCCTGGCGCACGTGGCCGCCGAGGTGGACGAGCAGTTCGAGGCGTACGAGTTCGCCAAGGTCTGCGACCTGCTGTACCACTTCGCCTGGGACGACGTCTGCGACTGGTACGTGGAGCTGAGCAAGCCGGTGCTCGCCGAGGGCGGCCCGGCGGCAGACGTCACCCGCCGGGTGCTCGGGCACGTGCTGGACCAGCTGCTGCGGCTGCTGCACCCGGTGATCCCGTTCGTCACCGACGAGCTGTGGATCGCGCTGACCGGCGGGGAGACGGTGCTGACCGCCGCGTGGCCGGTCGCCGACCGTACGCTGGTCGACGACGCCGCGGAGGCCGAGGTCGGCACCGTCCAGCGGGTGGTGACCGAGATCCGGCGGTTCCGGTCGGACCAGGGTCTGCGGCCCACCCAGCGGGTGGCGGCGCGGCTCGACGGCCTGACCGACGCGGGCATCGACGGCCATGAGCGGCTGATCCGCTCGCTGGTGCGGCTCGACGAGGGCGGCGACGACTTCCAGGCCAGCGCCACCCTCGCCATGCCCGGCGGGGTCAGCGTCGCGCTGGACACCCGGGGGTCGATCGACGTGGCCGCGGAGCGGGCCCGGCTGACCAAGGACCGCGCGGCCGCCGAGAAGGAGGTCGCCCAGGCCCGGGCCAAGCTCGACAACCCGGCGTTCGTCGGGAAGGCCCCGGAGCCGGTGGTCGCGAAGATCCGCGGCCGGCTCGCCACCGCCGAGGCCGACCTGGTCCGTATCGACGCCGCACTGGAGGCGCTGCCCTCGTGACCGATCGCACCGACCGTACGGAGTTCGCCGCCGTCGACGCCGAGTTGGCGGCGCGCGGGTTCACCCGCATGGTCTTCGAGCTGGACCGCATCTCCTCGCTGCTGGACCTGCTCGGCGACCCGCAGCGGGCGTACCCGTCGATCCACCTGACCGGGACCAACGGCAAGACCTCGACCGCCCGGATGATCGACTCGCTGCTGCGGGCGTTCGGGCTGCACACCGGCCGCTACACCAGCCCGCACCTGGAGACCGTGCGGGAGCGGATCAGCCTGGACGGCGAACCGGTCAGCGAGGAACGCTTCGTGGCCACGTACCGCGAGGTGGCCCAGCTGGCCGAGCTGGTCGACCAGCGGTCGGCCGAGCCGCTGACGTACTTCGACATGACCACCGCGCTGGCGTTCGCGACGTTCGCGGACGCCCCCGTGGACGTGGCCGTGGTCGAGGTGGGCCTGGGCGGCGCGGAGGACTCGACGAACGTGGTCCAGGCCGGGGTGGCGGTGCTCACCCCGATCGGGTTGGACCACACCGAGTGGCTGGGCGACACGCTCCAGGACATCGCCCTGCACAAGGCCGGGATCATCCACAAGGGCGCCACGGTGATCTGCGCGGCGCAGGAGGAGGAGGCCGCCCGGCCGATCCTGGAACGCTGCGCCGAGGTCGGGGCCACCGTCGCCCGGGAGGGCGCGGAGTTCGGCGTGCTGCGCCGGTCCGTGGCCGTCGGCGGCCAGGTGCTGAGCATCCAGGGGCTCGGCGGGGTGTACGAGGAGGTGTTCCTCCCGCTGCACGGCGCCCACCAGGCGCAGAACGCGGCCGTGGCGCTCGCCGCCGTGGAGGCGTTCCTGGGGGCGGGGGCGCGGCGGCAGCTCGACGTCGAGACCGTACGGGAGGGCTTCGCCGCGGCCAGCTCGCCCGGCCGGCTGGAGAAGGTGCGCACCGCGCCGACCATCCTGCTCGACGGCGCGCACAACCCGCACGGGATGACCGCCACGGTCGCCGCGTTGCAGGAGGAGTTCGCGTTCTCCAAGCTGGTGGGCGTGCTCGCCGTGCTCGGCGACAAGGACGCGGCCAGCCTGCTGGAGCTGCTGGAGCCCGTGCTCGACTCGCTGGTGGTGACCCGCAACAGCTCGCCGCGGGCGATGCCGGCCGACGAGCTGGCGGCGCTGGCCCGGGAGGTCTTCGGGCCGGACCGGGTGGAGGTGGCCGAGGAGATGCCCGACGCGATCGAGGCGGCGGTGGCGCAGGCCGAGACCGACGTGCCCGGCGAGCTGGCCGGGGTCGGCGTACTGATCACCGGGTCGGTGGTGACCGTGGCCGACGCCCGCCGGCTGCTCAAGCGATGACCGGCCCCGACGACGACCGTCCCGCGGGTGGTGCCGGGGTGCCTGGCGCCCCGGCGGAGGACGGCACGGCGACCGCGCCCGGCCCCCGGGAGCCGGCCGGCTCTGCCGGCCCGGCCGGTGATGGCGCGCCCGGGCAGCGGCGCTCCGGGCTGCGCAATCCGGCGGGGGCGGTGCGTGGCCTGGGCGGGGGCACGCTCGCCCTGGAGGCGCTGGTGCTGCTGCTGGCCATCCAGCCGATCCGGCTGGTCGGCGGGGAGCTGGGCGGTGCCGCCATCGCGGCGATCGTGACGCTGGCCGTGGCGGCGGTGGTGCTCGCCGGCATGATGCGCCGCCCGTGGGCCTGGCACGCCGGCACCGTGCTCCAGGGGGCGTTGCTGCTCTCGGGCCTGCTGCACTGGTCGCTGTTCGCGCTGGGGGTCATCTTCTCCCTGGTCTGGGCGTACGCGCTGCACGTGCGGCGGGTGATCCTCGGCTGAGCCGGGATGCCAGGAGGGGCCCCTGCCACACGGAACGCGTCGGCAGGGGCCCCTTCCTCACGCGTCGGCGTCGGCGCGGGTGCGCCACTGGGTGAGAGCGACGCCGTGGCCGTCCGGGTCACGGAAGGCCGCCGCCCACACCTCCAGCCTGCTGCCCCGGTTGACCACCCGGGGGGCGTACGTGAAGCGGACGCCGGAGTCGCGCAGCCGCTCGTACGCGCCCTGGATGTCGTCGACCTCGAGGTTGACGTGCACGAGGCGGCGGCTGATCGGGGCGGCGCCGGTGACCTCGCGGAGCACCAGCCGGGTCGCCCCGGAGGCGAGCACGGCGTTGCCGGAGCCCCGGTCGACCTCCTCGAAGCCGAGCACGTCCCGGTAGAACTCCAGTGCGCGGTCCAGCCGGGTGACCAGCATGGTGATGCCGACCCCGCTGAACCCGGCCGCGGCGTCGACGGGCTCGGCCTCCGGGTCGTAGCCGAAGATGGCCTCGTCCAGCTGGTCGGCGCGCAGCTCCGGCTCCGGTTGCAGGGTCGGGTCGTCCAGCGGCACGTCGATCGGGTCGGCCGGGGCGTCGTCGAACCGTTCCTCGGCGGGCGGGCGGGGGCCGGGGGTGGTGGCGCGGCGGGGCAGCGGACCCGCGGCGGGCTCCACCACCGTGCCCTCCAGCACGACCGGGCCGCCCGGGCGCTGGTGCACCACGACCGGTTCCCGCTGCTCCGGCAGCGGGCCGAGGTCGTCGCGCAGCGGCTCGGGCGCGGGCGCGTCCCGCAGGTCGTCGTGGAAGTCGTCGTCCGGGCGGTCGACCCACGGCGGGGCCTCCTGCTGGATGAGCAGCTCGTCGATCGGCTCCGCCCCGGCGTACTCGGGCGGCAGGTCGGCCGCCGCGGCGGCGGCCGTCTCCGTGTGGGTGGGCACCTCGTCCCAGAGGACGCGGACGTGCCGCTGGTCGTCCAGGGCCACCCGGATCGGCAGGGTCTGCCCGACCGAGGGCCACTTCGCCACCGGCACCCGCGGCTCGATGAGCTTCTTGGACCTCGGCGGCAGCCCCGGCGCGTCGATGACGATCTGGAGCTCGCAGCGGCCGAAGGCGTACGCGGTGGGCGGCTCGGAGGCGCTGTGCACATGGCCGACGCCGACGACCCAGGTACGGCCGCCGCCGCGTACGGTGGCCAGCGCGATCGCCAGCACCAGCAGCGCCGCGCCCAGCGCCACGATCGCCCAACTCGTCATGCCCAGCCCGAACAGCAGCACGAAGGTCGCCACGGTGCCCAGCACGGCTGCGATGAGCTTGCGTACCGGCGCGATGGGCCGGCTCCCGCCATTCGCCACAGTGGACCTCCCAGGGGTCAAGGGCCAGGCTAGGCCGGAGGGGCGAGCGGGGGAAGAAGCAGCCGCCGCGCCGGCGCCGGGACCGGGTCGATAGGCTGACCGTACCCAGCCGAACCGGATTCCGCGCACAGGAGGAAACCAGCGTGTCCAGCAGCAGCCCGGACGAGCGCACGCTCGTGCTGATCAAGCCCGACGCGGTTCGCCGTGGCCTGGTCGGCGAGATCCTGTCCCGCTTCGAGCGCAAGGGCCTGCGGATCGACGCGCTGCAGTCGCGGACCATGGACGGCGAGTTCGCCGACCAGCACTACGCCGAGCACGTCGACAAGGCGTTCTACCCGCCCCTGAAGGCGTTCATGACCGGCGGGCCGCTGGTCGCCCTGGTGCTCTCCGGGGACCAGGCGATCGAGGTGGTGCGGGGCATGATCGGCAGCACCGACGGCCGCAAGGCCGCCGCCGGCACGATCCGCGGCGACCTGTCCCTGTCGAACCGCGAGAACCTGGTGCACGCCTCCGACTCGGTGGACAGCGCCAAGCGCGAGATCGCGCTCTGGTTCCCCGAGCTGGGCTGACCCCACGGGCCGCCGGCCGGGTGGCCGACTGATCGGCCCACCCGGCCCGGCGGCCCCGCCGTCACACCTGCGCCGGGGGTTGCTTCCGGCTGGTCACGGCGATCCGGTTCCACACGTTGATCGTGGCGATCGCCACCACCAGGTCCGTCAGCTCCTTCTCCGACCAGACCTTCGCGGCGGCGTCCCAGACGTCGTCGGGCACCCCGTGCTCGCCGAGCCGGGTGACCGCGTCGGTGAGCGCCAGGGCGGCGCGCTCCCGCTCGTCGAAGAACGGCGCCTCCCGCCACGCGGCCACGGCGAACAGCCGCCGGCTGGACTCGCCCGCCGAGAGGGCGTCCCGGCTGTGCAGGTCGACGCAGTACGCGCAGCCGTTCAGCATCGAGGCGCGCAGCTTCACCAGCTCCAGCACGGTGTGCTCGACGTTCGCCCGGACGTACTTCTCCAGCCCCAGCACCGCCTGCAACGCCTCCGGCGCCAGCGCCGCCATGTCGATCCGACTCATCGTTTCCTCCCATGTCGAGGGCCTGCATTCCTGAGGACGGGATGCAGGGGCGGGGTGTGACGGGTCCGGATGTGACGCCGGTCATGCCGCCGGCGTGGCGGGAGACCGTGGCCGGGCCGCCGCGCGTGGCGGTCCATAACTGGTCAGCCGACCTTCCCCCGCTGGTCATCCGGGTCGCGGCCGGACCTCACCTGTCCCCGGTACACCACTGGTGACCGACTTCCCTGGAGGGGACAGATGACTTCTCTCGATCGACGTACCCTGCTGCGCGCCGGCCTGGCGACCGGCGCGGGCCTGGCGGGTGGCGCGCTGCTCGGCGGCTCCGGTGCCGGGGCCGTGCCGACGGTCGGCGCGCCGGCTTTGCGGGCGTCCGGCCGCCCGGTGCTCACCCACGGTGTGCAGAGCGGTGACGTGACGGCCGAATCGGCGCTGGTGTGGACCCGGGCCGACCGGCCGGGCCGGCTGTGGGTGGAGGTGAGCCGCCGTCCGGACCTGCGCGGCGCGCGGGTGCTGCGTGGCCCGGTGCTCGACCCGTCCGGCGACTTCACCGGCCGGGTCCGGCTGTCCGGTCTGCCCAGCGGGGAGCGACTGCACTACCGCGTGTCGGTGGAGAGCCTGGACGGGCACGGGGTGCGCAGCGAGCCCCTGGCCGGTTCGTTCACCACCGCCCCGGCCCGGCAGCAGCGCCGCGACGTGCGGTTCGTCTGGACCGGTGACGTCGCCGGGCAGGGCTGGGGCATCGACCCGAACTTCGGCGGGATGAAGATCTTCGAGTCGATGCGGCGCGTCCGGCCGGACTTCTTCCTGTGCAGCGGCGACTACGTGTACGCCGACGGGCCGCTCGCCGAGACGGTGGCCCTGCCCGACGGCCGGATCTGGCGCAACCTGGTCACCCCGGAGAAGACCAAGGTCGCCGAGACCCTCGCGGAGTATCGGGGGCAGTTCGCGTACAACCTGCTCGACGAGCACCTGCGGGCGTTCGTCGCCGAGGTCCCGCAGGTCATCCAGTGGGACGACCACGAGGTGACCAACAACTGGTACCCGGGGGAGATCCTCACCGACGCTCGGTACACCGAGAAGCGGGTGGATGTGCTCGCCGCGCGGGCCGGGCAGGCGTACCGCGAGTGGCTGCCGGTGCCGGCGGCCGGGCCGCTGTACCGGAAGCTGTCGTACGGGCCGCTGCTGGACGTCTTCGTGCTGGACATGCGCACCTACAAGGACCCGAACGACGGCAACACGTACGCCGACCCGGAGCGTGGCCTGCTCGGCCGGGAGCAGCGGGAGTGGCTGATCCGGGAGCTGGAGCGGTCCCGGGCGACCTGGAAGGTGATCGCCAACGACCTGCCGATCGGCGTGGTGGTGCCGGACGGGCCGGCCGCGTACGAGGGCGTCGCGCAGGGCGACCCGGGTGCGCCCGCCGGCCGGGAACTGGAGTACGCCGAGGTGCTGGGCGCGGCGCACCGGGCCGGGGTGACCGGCATCGTGTTCCTCACCGCCGACGTGCACTACACCGCGGCGCACCACTACGACCCGGCGCGGGCGGCGGTACGGGACTTCACCCCGTTCTGGGAGTTCGTCTCCGGCCCGGCGCACGCCGGTGCCTTCGGCCCGAACGCCCTGGACGGCACGTTCGGCCCGCAGGCGGTCTTCGTGAACGCCCCGCCGCGCGCCAACACCTCCCCGGGTGAGGGCTTCCAGCACTTCGGCGAGGTGAGCATCGACGGGGAGTCGGGCGCGTTCACGGTGCACCTGCGCGACCGGGACGGCGTCTCGCTCTGGACCACCACCCTGCCCGCCCCCACCCGCTGACCCACCCCGACCCGCTGACCCACCCCGACCCGTGTCGATCATGAGGTTGACGGCGATGTCGATCTCCGTTGGTGCCGCCAACCTCATGATCACCCGGGTGTGATTAGTCGGAGGCGGTGGGCCGGGGAGGTCGAGTATTCTGACCACCGTAAGGCGACGACCCGGCCATCACCGGTGAGCCTCCGGAAGAACGGCCGGGTGACCGGCTCAGTAGAACCGGACGGGTCCGGCCCGTCACAGCCGGCCAACGAGCGGGCGGTCGATCTCGGCCGTCAAGCGGGGTGGTACCGCGGGCCTGGCCCGGGGCGCCGGACGGCGTACCCGAAACGGGCTCGTCCTCGCAGACCCACACGAGCGTGAGCTGCGAGGAGAGCGACCCCCGATGGCCTATCCGTTGCACGACCCGACCGCCGCCGGCGTTCCGGCGAGCCCGGACCTGCCCGCGGTCGAGCGCCGGGTCCTGGAGCACTGGACGGCCGACAAGACCTTCGAGGCGTCCGTCGAGGCCAGGCCGGCCTCCGCCCGGCGGCCGGAGGAAGCGGGCTCCGTCGGTGGCGGCGACGCACGCGCCGCCGACAACGAGTACGTCTTCTACGACGGCCCGCCGTTCGCCAACGGCCTGCCGCACTACGGCCACCTGTTCACCGGGTACGTCAAGGACGTGGTGCCGCGCTACCAGACCATGCGCGGGCGCCGGGTGGAGCGGCGCTTCGGCTGGGACTGCCACGGCCTGCCCGCCGAGGTGGTGGCCGAGAAGCAGCTCGGCATCACCAGCAAGGCGGAGATCCTCGACCTGGGCGTGGCCCGGTTCAACGAGGCGTGCCGCACCTCGGTGCTGGAGTTCACCCACGACTGGGAGCGGTACGTCACCCGGCAGGCCCGCTGGGTCGACTTCGCCAACGACTACAAGACCCTCGACCTGGACTACATGGAAAGCGTCATGTGGGCCTTCCGGACCCTGCACGACAAGGGTCTGGTCTACGAGGGCTTCCGGGTGCTGGCGTACTGCTGGCGCTGCGAGACGCCGCTGTCGAACACCGAGACCCGGATGGACGACGTCTACCGGGACCGGCACGACCCGACGCTGACCGTCTGGTTCGACCTGGCCCCGGACGAGACCGCGCCCGAGGCGGTGCGCGGCGCGGTGAAGCTGGGCGTCTGGACCACCACGCCGTGGACCCTGCCGTCCAACCTGGCGCTCGCCGTCGGCCCGGACATCGAGTACGCGGTGCTGAAGCGCGACGGCTCCCGGTACGTGGTGGGCGCGGCGCGGCTGGCCGCGTACGCCAAGGAGCTGGAGGGGTACGAGCGGGTCGGCACCGTCCACGGCCGCGACCTGGTCGGGCGCCGCTACACCCCGCTGTTCGACTTCCTCGTCGAGCAGGCCGGGGAGAACGCGTACCAGGTGCTCGGCGCGGACTTCGTCACCACCGAGGACGGCACCGGGATCGTCCACCTGGCCCCGGCCTTCGGCGAGGACGACCAGAACGTCTGCAACGCCGCCGGCATCCCCACCATCGTCACCGTGGACGACCACACCCGGTTCACGGCGCTGGTCCCGCCGTACCAGGGCGAGCAGGTCTTCGACGTCAACAAGCCGGTGATCCGCGAGCTGAAGGAGCGGGGGGTGGTGCTCCGGCAGGACACCTACACCCACTCGTACCCGCACTGCTGGCGCTGCGACACCCCGCTTGTCTACAAGGCGGTGTCGTCCTGGTTCGTGGCGGTGACGAAGTTCCGGGACCGGATGGTCGAGCTGAACCAGCAGATCAACTGGACCCCCGGGCACATCAAGGACGGCTCGTTCGGCAAGTGGCTGGCCAACGCCCGTGACTGGTCGATCAGCCGGAACCGGTTCTGGGGCTCGCCGATCCCGGTGTGGAAGTCCGACGACCCGAACTACCCGCGGGTCGACGTGTACGGCTCGCTGGAGGAGCTGGAGCGGGACTTCGGCGTACGGCTGACCGACCTGCACCGGCCGGCGGTGGACGAGCTGGTCCGCCCCAACCCGGACGACCCGACGGGGAAGTCGACGATGCGCCGGGTGCCGGAGGTGCTGGACTGCTGGTTCGAGTCCGGCTCGATGCCGTTCGCCCAGGTGCACTACCCGTTCGAGAACCGCGACTGGTTCGAGAACCACTACCCGGGCGACTTCATCGTCGAGTACATCGGGCAGACCCGCGGCTGGTTCTACACGATGCACGTGCTGGCCACGGCGCTGTTCGACCGGCCGGCGTTCCGCAACTGCCTCAGCCACGGCATCCTGCTCGGCTCCGACGGGCGGAAGATGTCCAAGAGCCTGCGCAACTACCCGGACGTGTACCACGTCTTCGACTCGTACGGCTCCGACGCGATGCGCTGGATGCTGATGTCGTCGCCGGTGCTGCGCGGCGGGGACATGTCGGTCACCGAGGCGGGCATCCGGGACGCCGTCCGGCAGGTGCTGCTGCCGCTGTGGAACGTCTGGTACTTCTTCTCGCTGTACGCCAACGCCGACTCCTACACCGCCCGCCGTCGCACCGACTCGACGCACCTGCTCGACCGGTACGTGCTGGCGAAGACGAACGAGCTGGTCACGACCGTGCAGGGCCAGTTGGACGCGTACGACATCTCCGGCGCCTGCGCCACCGTGCGGTCCTTCCTGGACGCCCTGACCAACTGGTACGTCCGCCGCTCCCGCGACCGGTTCTGGGCGGGCGACGCCGACGCGTTCGACACCCTCTGGACGGTGCTGGAGACGCTGTGCCGGGTGGTGGCGCCGCTGGCGCCGCTGACCGCGGAGGAGATCTGGCGCGGCCTGACCGGGGAGCGGTCGGTGCACCTGACCGACTGGCCGGCGGCCGAGCATTTCCCGGCCGACCACGAGCTGGTGGCCGCCATGGACGCCACCCGGGACGTCTGCTCGGCGGCGCTGTCGCTGCGCAAGGCGAAGGGCCTACGGGTGCGGCTGCCGCTGGCGCGGCTGACGGTGGCCTCGCCGGCGGCGGCGCAGCTGCGCCCGTTCGCCGACCTGGTCGCCGACGAGGTCAACGTGAAGGCGGTCGAGTTCACCGGCGAGGTGTCCGCGTACTGCCAGCAGGTGCTGACCGTGGTGCCCCGGGCGCTCGGTCCCCGGGTCGGCAAGCAGGTGCAGCAGGTGATCAAGGCGGTCAAGGCGGGGGAGTGGGAGCTGGTCGACGGCGCCCCCGTGGCCGCCGGGGTCACCCTCGCCGAGGGCGAGTACGAGCTGCGCCTGGTCGCCGCCGACGCCGAGCACTCCGCGCCGCTGCCCGGTGGCGAGGGCGTGGTGGTGCTGGACACCGAGGTCACCCCGGAGTTGGCCGCCGAGGGGCTGGCCCGGGACGTCGTCCGGGTGGTGCAGCAGGCCCGCCGGGACGCCGACCTGGACGTGTCGGACCGGATCGTGGTGGCGCTGTCGGCGTCCGAAGAGGTGCGGGCCGCGGTGTCGGCGTACCGTGACTTCGTCGCCGGGGAGGTGCTGGCCGAGATGGTCGACTTCGCCGACGGCGTCGACGGCTTCGCGGGCGAGGTCGGCGAGGGCGAACCTGTGACGGTGGCCGTCCGCCGGGTATGAGATGCCAGGAGGGACTCCCTCCGTGAGGGGGTCCCTCCTGACCACCGCCGACGCCCGCGAGCGCCGGAACGCTCGCGGGGTGGGTCGCGCAACACCCGCTCGGGCCGGCGTGGCGGCGTCGGCTAACGTGACAGCGCCCGTACCAGCACGACCGCCGGAGGACCAGTGCCGCTGCTCTACACCATCGGCAAGCACACCGTGGGCCCCACGCTCCGGTTGGCCTTCCGACCGACCGTGGAGGGGTTGGAGCACATCCCAGCGACCGGCGGGGCCATCTTCGCGGGCAATCACCTCTCCGTCGCCGACGAGCTCTTCCTCGGTACGGTCGTGCCCCGGCACCTGGCGTTCTGGGCCAAGTCGGAGTACTTCAAGGGCACCGGCCTCAAGGGCGCGTTCTCCAAGTTCGTGCTCACCGGCCTGGGGGCGATCCCGGTCGAGCGGGCCGGCGGGCGGGCGGCGCTGTCGGCGTTCGACGCGGCGATCCCCGTGCTCAAGGCCGGTGACCTGGTCGCCGTCTACCCCGAGGGCACGCGCTCGCCGGACGGCCGGCTCTACCGCGGGCGTACGGGAGCGGCCCGGCTCGCCGTGGCCGCCGGCGTGCCGATCATCCCGGTGGGCATGATCGGCACCGACAAGGCCCAGCCGATCGGGGTGCGGGTGCCCCGACCGGGCAAGGCCGAGATCATCGTGCGGTTCGGCAAGCCGCTGGACTTCACCGACCGCGCGGGCGACCGGACCTCGCTGCGGGAGATGACCGACGAGGTGATGAGCGAGATCCAGAAGCTCACCGGTCAGGAGTACGTCCCGCGGTACGCCCCGCCGCGCGCCAAGGCGCCGGTCGCCGGCGAGCCACCGGTCGGGGTCTGAGCCCGGCGTCCGGGTCCTGAGCCCGGCGTCCGGGTCCTGAGCCCGGCGTCCGGGGTCTGAGCCCGGCACCCGGGTCCTGAGCCCGGCGTCCGGGGTCTGAGCCGGGCATTCCGGGTCTGGCCCGGCGTGCCGGGAACGGCCCCGGGCGGCCCGCGTCACGGCGGGTCGCTGCCGCGCTCCCTCTCCTGCGCGACGACCTCGGCGACGTCGGTGAGGCGTTCCAGCTGCTTCATCGTGCGGGCCATCCGCGCGTTGGGCGGTATCCGGTCCCGGTTGCGGTCCAGGAAGGCCCAGTAGCCGGCCGTGTACGGGCAGCCCTTCTCGCCGAGTCGTTTCCTCGGGTCGTACCGGCAGCCGCCGCAGTAGTCGCTCATCCGGTTGGTGTACGCGCCGCTGGCGACGTACGGCTTGGTGGTCATCCGGCCGAGGTCGGCGTACTGGCTCATGCTGACGACGTTGGCCGTCATCACCCACTCGTACCCGTCGACGAAGCTGGTGTGGAACCACTCCACCAGCTCCGCCGGCCGCCAGCCGCGTTGCAGGGCGTAGTTGCCGAGCACCATCAGCCGGGGGATGTGGTCCACCCAGCCACGGTCACGCACCCCGGCCAGCACGTCGGCCAGGCAGCGCGCCCCCACCGCGTCGGCGTCCAGCTCCCGGAACCAGCGGGGCACCGACCCCCGCGCGCCCAACTCGTTGCTGCACCGCCAGCCAACCTGGTCCTCTCGGCGCTGCGGCACCGCGCCGCCGAGCTGGGCGACCACGGCGAAGAGCCAACGCCGCGGCATGTCCCGATTGTGACCCCGTAACCGGGTTCCGCGTCAGGTGAAGGCGAGAAATTCTCCGAGCGCCGGTGGCCCGTTCGGCGGGCCACCGGCGTCAGCTCGCGGCGGCGGTCCCGTCCCGCGTGATGATCTGCGCGCGCATGCTCTTCAGCAGCCGGGCGCTGTCGTCCACGGAGAGTTGGATGAACACGCCCGTGGTGAGGCTGCCGTGGTCGACCGAGGTGCAGACCACCACGTCCCGGTTCTCGGAGGAGCCGACGGCGCAGCGCTCGAACCGGCCCCGCACGTTCGTCTCCACCACCTGCGACTCCCCGAGCTGGAAGGATTCCTTCAGCCGGGCCATCTCGTCGTCGGCGTCGCTCTCCGGGCTGATCCGGAACCCCGTGCCGCCGAACACCGTCACCGGCTTGCCCGTCGGCGAGGCGTACACCCCGGCGAAGGTGTCCTCCGCCAGCAGGTACGTCTCGCGTACCTCGGCCCGCAGTTCCTTCGCCGCGGCCCGGCTGTGGGCGTCGTCGCGCAGCGTCAGATCGTCGATCCGCTGCGGCAGCGCGGCGTCCGCCGGGTACTGCTCCCACATCGGCTTGGCCCAGTACGCCGGGCAGCCGCAGCAGCAGGCGATGCTGAGCAGCAGCACCCACGGCCAGCGCCGGCGGCGCCGGCGGGGTTTGGCGTACCCGGAGGGCCCCTGGGGCCCGGGCGGCGGCGCGACCGGCGGAGCGGCCCGGCGCTGCTTCGGCAGACGGGCCGGCGGCGCGGGCACTGGGTGAGCCGGTGCCGGCGGGGGGGCCGGTGCCGGCGGCAGCGGCCGGGCCACGGGCGGCGGCGAGACCGGGTACAGGGCCGGCGGCGGCGAGACCGGCCGGGCCACGGGCGGCGGGGAGACCGGGTACAGGGCCGGTGGCGGGGACACCGGGCGGGCCGGCTGCGACGGCGTGACCGGGTGGACGGCCGGCGCCGGATACGGGCGCGTGGGCGGCGTCGGCGGCGTCGGCGTCGAATACGGGCGCGTCGGCGGCGTCGGCGGCGGTGGGGGCAGCGGCGGCAGTTCGACGCCGTGCAGGTCCCAGCTGCCGGTGTCCACGCCGGCCCACGGGTCCACCGGGACCTGGCTCTCCGGCGGCGGCAACGGGCGGTGCCCGACCGGCGCGGGCGGGGGCGGGGTGGGCTCCGCCGACTCGCCCCAGCTCCGGCGGCGCGGCGGTGGCGGCGGGACCGGGGCGGACCCGCTCCAGCGCGGCGCGGGCGGTTCGGGTTCGACGGTCGTCCGATTCGGTCCGGCGTCGATCTTGGTCGGTTCGGGCGCGCCGCTGCCGGCCGGGGACGGCTTGGCGTCGATCTTGGTCGGTTCGGGCGCGCCGCCGCCGGCCGGGGACGGCCTGGCGTCGATCTTGGTCGGTTCGGGCGCGCCGCCGCCGGCCGGGGACGGCCTGGCGTCGACCTTGGTCGGCTCGGGCCCCGCAGCGGCGGCTGGGGACGGGGGCGCGCCGTCGACCTTTGTCGGTTCCGGCCCGGCCACGCCGTCCGGCGTGCTTGCGCCCGGCTCGCCCGGGGAGGCGTCCGGGGCAGGTTCGGCGGCGTCCGCCCGGCCCGGCTCGGGCGGGTCGGTCGACGGTACGGGGGAGGGCGTCGACTCCTCGTCGACCGCCGGATCCCGGTCCCGGCCGCCGGCCGGGGTGCCCCCGTCGGCCGGCCGGTCTGCTCCCGGCTGCGGGTGCGGCATCGCGGCATTCTCCTCTCGCGCCGGTCCGAGGTTAGTACCGGCGTGCCAGCGACGGCGATCCCGGTCGGCCGAGGACTCCCGGCACGGCTCCGGGCGACACGGAACAGCTGGCCCAAGATCCGAACAAGTTCGCTGAAACTGCGCCCTGCGTGGCGCTTGAGTCAGCATCTTCAGTGAAGTTGTGCCCTTGAGGGCCGGCGCCGGAGGGCCGCGTACCCTTGGGCATCATGAGCGTCCCGTCCACCACGCCGCGGCCCGCCGCGGGCGAGTCCGTCTGGCCCCGGCTCGAAGCGCTGCTGCCCCAGGTGACCAAGCCCATCCAGTACGTCGGTGGCGAGCTGGGCGCGGTCGTCAAGGACTGGGAGTCGGCGACCGTGCGGTGGGCGTTGATGTACCCCGACGCGTACGAGGTCGGCCTGCCGAACCAGGGCGTGCAGATCCTCTACGAGGTCCTCAACGAGCTGCCCGACGTGCTCGCCGAGCGGACGTACGCGGTCTGGCCGGACCTGGAGCGGCTGATGCGCGCCCACGGCGTGCCGCAGTTCACCGTCGACGCCCACCGCTCGGTGCGCGACTTCGACGTGTTCGGCGTCTCCTTCTCCACCGAGCTGGGCTACACCAACCTGCTCACCGCGATCGACCTGGCCGGCGTTCCGCTGCTCGCCGCCGACCGCACCGACGCCGACCCGGTGGTCGTGGCGGGCGGCCACGCCGCGTTCAACCCGGAGCCGATCGCCGACTTCGTCGACGCCGCCGTCCTGGGCGACGGCGAGGAGGCGGTCCTGGAGATCACCGCGATCGTCCGGGAGTGGAAGGCCGAGGGCTGCCCGGGCGGCCGGGACGAGCTGCTGCTGCGGCTGGCCCGCACCGAGAGCGTGTACGTGCCGCGCTTCTACGACGTGGACTACCTGCCCGACGGCCGCATCCAGCGGGTCGTGCCGAACCGGGCGGATGTGCCGTTCCGGGTGCACAAGCGCACGACGATGGACCTGGACGCCTGGCCGTACCCGAAGAAGCCCCTCGTGCCCCTGGCCGAGACGGTCCACGAGCGGTACGCGGTGGAGATCTTCCGGGGCTGCACCCGGGGCTGCCGGTTCTGCCAGGCCGGCATGATCACCCGCCCGGTGCGGGAGCGCTCGATCACCACCGTGGGGCAGATGGTGCGGCAGGGGCTGGAGTTCTCCGGCTTCCACGAGGTGGGCCTGCTGTCGCTGTCGTCGGCCGACCACTCCGAGATCGGCGACATGTGCTCCGGCCTCGCCCAGCAGTACGAGGGCACGAACGTGTCGCTGTCGCTGCCGTCGACCCGGGTGGACGCGTTCAACATCGAGCTGGCCCAGGAGCTGTCGCGTAACGGCCGGCGCACGGGCCTGACCTTCGCGCCGGAGGGCGGGTCGGAGCGGATCCGCCGCGTCATCAACAAGATGGTGTCGAAGGAAGACCTCATCCGCACCGTGGTCACCGCGTACAGCAACGGTTGGCGGCAGGTGAAGCTGTACTTCATGTGCGGCCTGCCCACCGAGACCGACGCCGACGTCCTGGAGATCGCGGACATGGCGCACGAGGTGATCAGGGCCGGCCGGGCCGCCACCGGCAGCAAGGACATCCGCTGCACGGTCTCGATCGGCGGGTTCGTGCCGAAGCCGCACACGCCGTTCCAGTGGGCGCCGATGGAGCGGCCGGAGGTCATCGACGGCCGGCTCAGGCTGCTCAAGCAGGCGATCAACGCCGACCGCTCGCTGGGTCGGGCGATCGGCTTCCGGTACCACGACGGGGAGCCGTCGCTGATCGAGGGCCTGCTGTCCCGGGGCGACCGGCGGGTCGGCGCGGTGATCCGGAGGGTCTGGGAGAACGGCGGCCGGTTCGACGGCTGGAGCGAGCACTTCTCGTACCAGCGCTGGGTGGACGCCGCGGCGGAGGTGCTGCCGGCCTTCGGCGTGGACCTCGACTGGTACACCACCCGGGAGCGCGAGGAGCTGGAGGTCCTGCCCTGGGACCACCTGGACTCGGGCCTGGACAAGGACTGGCTCTGGCAGGACTGGCAGGACGCCATGTCGGAGTACGAGCAGGACGACTGCCGGTGGACCCCGTGCTTCGACTGCGGCGTCTGCCCGTCGATGGACACCGAGATCCAGATCGGGCCCACCGGTCAGAAGCTGCTTCCGCTCACCCCGATCAACGGCACCGGCCTGCGGGTACCCACCGGCGCCCAACAGTGACGCCCGGCGGCGGGCGGCCCCGCGCCGTCCGCCGCGCACCGTGTTGGTCGCCGAGGTGTTGTCATCGTCACGCCCTGTCGCGACAATGACCCCATGATCAACCGGTGATGACTTCCGAGGAGCACGACGATCAGTAAGAAACCACAGCCGGAGGGCGGTCAGGCCCCGGTCGTCCAGCGGGTCCGAATCCGGTACGCCAAGCGTGGGCCGCTGCGGTTCACCTCGCACCGCGACTTCGCCCGGGCGTTCGAGCGGGCGGTGCGCCGGGCCAACGTCCCGGTCGCCTTCTCGCAGGGCTTCACCCCGCACCCCAAGATCTCCTACGCCAGCGCCGCCCCGACGGGGGTCGCCAGCGAGGCCGAGTACCTGGAGATCGGCCTGCGTGAGCCGGTCGACCCGGGCCAGCTCCGGGCGGCGCTGGACGCCGCGCTCTCGCCCGGCCTCGACGTGCTCGACGCCGTCGTCGCCGGCGGCGGCAGCCTCGCCGACCGGATCGAGGCGTCGTACTGGCGGATCGAGCTGCCCGAACTGGACGCGGCCGCGCTGGAGCGGGCCGTGGCCGCCTTCACCGTCGCCGACGAGGTGCTGGTCGAGCGCATGACCAAGCAGGGCCGGCGCACCTTCGACGCCCGCGCAGCGGTCATGCGGATCGATGTCGTGTCCGCTCCGGAGACACCTTCCGGGGCGGTGGCCGTACCGTGTGCGATACTCGAACTGGTCGTGCGGCAGGTCACCCCGTCCGTACGACCCGATGACGTCCTTTCCGGCCTCCGCGTGGTGGCCGACCTGGAGCCGCCGGTCTCCCCACGGGTGATCCGGCTGGCGCAGGGCACGCTGACCGCGCAGGGCGCGATCGTGGATCCGTTGGACGCGGACCGCGGCGGGGCAACCATCGGATGAGCGCTGACCGACGGTCAGCGCTCGGGCAGGCAGACTTCGGCGGTCGCGCGTTCCGCGCGCCCGGCGGAAACACTTTTGCGGCGACCCTGCGTGGCAGCGCTCACCCGCGCCCGGGGCAGCCAGAACTGGAGAACGTCCATGCTCGAGAACGAGCCCGAGGGCGGCGAACGGACCGGCTCACAGCCGGCAAACGAGGCCGCTGACCGTAACACCACCGAGGCCGGCGGGGCCGCCGCCGGCGGCTCGACCAGCGAGGGCACGGCGCCGATCGGCGCCGCGACCGGCGCGGAGGGCCCGGCCGCCGAGGCCCCCGCCGCGCCGGCGCGGAAGCGGGCCAGCCGTCGGCGGGCCCCGCTGAACCAGCCGGAGCAGACCGAGGCCCCGGTGGAGGCGTCCACCGGCGCCGGGTCGACCAGCGGGGAGGCCCCCCAGGCCGAGGTGCTCGCCCCCGTCGCCGGCGAGCTGGAGGAGGCGCCGAAGACCACGCGCCGCCGCCGCAAGGCGACCACCGCGAAGGCCACCGAGGAGCCGGTCGTGGCGGCCGGCGCCGAGCCGGCGTCCGACGAGGTCGTACCCCCCGTGAAGGTGACCCGGACCCGCCGCCGCAAGGCCGCCGCGCCCGCCGCGGAGGTCCCGGCCGAGCCGGCCGTCGAGGCGCCGGAGGCGCCCGAGCCCAGCGCCGGGCAGGCCGCCGGCGCCGCCGAGCTGCCGGCCGCCGAGCCGGCCCCGGGCGTCCCGGCCGCCGACGGGCAGGAGCCTGCGGCGGGGGAGGCCGAGGAGACCATCGGTACGGAGGAGGTCCCCGGTTCCCCGGAGGCCGCCGCCGCCCAGCCCGCCCCCGACGGCACGGCGAACCGCCCCGGCGAGGTGTCGCCCGGCGCGGCCGTCACCGGCGCCGAGCCTGCGCCCGAGCCTGCAGCGGAGCCCGCGCCGAAGACGCGGCGGCGGCGTGCCGCCCTGTCCGCGCCGACCGTTCTCTTCATGGCCCCGCAGCCGGAGGAGCACACCCGGGTCGTGGTTCCCCTCGCGAGCGAGGAGGAACCCGCCGAGGAGCTGCCGGAGGCGCCCCGCCGGCGCCGGCGGGGTCGCCGCGAGGCCGAGCCGGTCGAGATCGTGGCGGCCGAGGAGGAGCCCACCGCCGAGGCGGAGGAGACCGCCGAGGAGGAGGAAGAAGAAGACGACGAGACCCTCGCCCGGCGTCGCCGCCGCCGCGGCCGCCGCGGCCGCGGCCGGGGCAAGGGCGGCGCCGAGGAGGCCGAGGAGGAGGAGCCCGAGGAGGCCGTCCAGGCCGAGGGGGAGGCCGCCGAGGTCGAGGGCGAGGAAGAGGGCGAGGAGACCGGGGACGGGATGACCCGTCGCCGCCGGCGTCGGCGTCGGCGCGGGGCGGGGGACATCGAGGGCACCGCCGAGGACGGCGTCCCCACGGTCGTGAAGATCCGCGAGCCGCGCCGGGCGGTCGACGAGGTGCAGGGCGTCTCCGGCTCGACCCGGCTGGAGGCCAAGCGCCAGCGCCGCCGGGACGGCCGGGAGCAGCGGCGGACCCGGCCGGTGATCCTGAGCGAGTCGGAGTTCCTGGCCCGGCGGGAGGCGGTCGACCGGGTGATGGCGGTGCGCCAGCGCGGCGACCGCATCCAGATCGCCGTCCTGGAGGACGGCGTGCTGGTCGAGCACTACGTCAGCCGCAACTCCTCCGGCACCATGGCCGGCAACGTCTACCTCGGCAAGGTGCAGAACGTCCTGCCGAGCATGGAGGCGGCCTTCGTCGACGTCGGGCGCGGCCGCAACGCCGTCCTGTACGCGGGCGAGGTCAACTGGGACACCACCGGCCTGGAGGGGCGGGCCCGCTCGATCGAGCAGGCGCTCAAGTCCGGCGACTCGGTGCTGGTGCAGGTCACCAAGGACCCGATCGGGCACAAGGGCGCCCGGCTGACCAGCCACATCGCGCTCTCCGGCCGGCACCTGGTGTACGTGCCGAACGGCAACGCCTCCGGCATCAGCCGCAAGCTGCCCGACACCGAGCGCAAGCGGCTGCGTGACGTGCTCAAGAAGCTCGTCCCGGACGGCGCGGGCGTGATCGTGCGGACGGCCGCCGAGGGGGCCAGCGAGGACGAGCTGGCCCGCGACGTCAAGCGGTTGCAGGCCCAGTGGGAGGACATCCAGGCCAAGGCGGCCGAGGGCGGTGCCCCGGTGCTGCTCTACGAGGAGCCGGACCTGGTCATCCGGGTCGTGCGGGACCTCTTCAACGAGGACTTCCGCGAGCTGGTGATCGAGGGCGACGAGGCGTACGGGACGGTCGAGTCGTACCTCTCGCACGTCTCCCCGGACCTGGTCCCGCGGCTGCGCCGGTACGTCGGCACCAGTGACGTCTTCGCGGAGTACCGGATCGACGAGCAGATCCTCAAGGGCCTCGACCGCAAGGTCTTCCTGCCCTCCGGCGGTCACCTGGTGATCGACCGGACGGAGGCGATGACCGTGGTCGACGTGAACACCGGCAAGTACACCGGCGCGGGCGGCAACCTCGAGGAGACGGTCACCCGGAACAACCTGGAGGCCGCCGAGGAGATCGTCCGCCAGCTCCGGCTGCGCGACATCGGCGGCATCGTGGTGATCGACTTCATCGACATGGTGCTGGAGTCGAACCGCGAGCTGGTGCTGCGCCGGCTCACCGAGTGCCTGGGCCGGGACCGCACCAAGCACCAGGTCACCGAGATCACCTCGCTCGGCCTGGTGCAGATGACCCGCAAGCGGATCGGCGCGGGGCTGCTGGAGGCGTTCAGCGAGACCTGCGACTGCTGCAAGGGCCGTGGCGTGGTGATCCACACCGAGCCCGTGCCGGAGAAGCCGCGCCAGGGCGCGGGGGAGAAGGTCAAGGCGGTCGCCTCCGCCGTCCCGCCGCCCGCCCCGACGGAGCAGGTCGCCGCGACGGCGTCCCGGCGGCGGGCCCGCAAGAGCGCCGCCCCGGAGCGCACGGTGGTCGAGGTGGTCGAGGCCCCCACCGACAGCGGCCCCGCCGCCGTGGCGGACGACTACCACGACACGATGGGCTACGACCTGTCCCGGTACGAGACGGACACCGCGGCGGCCCCGGCCGTGGCGGACAGCCAGCGGGGCGAGTCCGCCCGGCTCGCCGGGGCCGACGACCCGGACGCCCTGGGCGACGACGCCGACGGCGGCGAGGGCGGCGAGGGTGCCCTGGGCCGGCGCCGGTCCCGCCGCGGCGGCGCCCGCCGGCGTACCCGCCCGTGACCGGCTGACCAGCCGCGCGTTTCGCAGGACCCCTTTCCCGGCAACAGCACGGCGGAAGGGGTCCTGTCGCGTCCCGCGGCCGGTTACGATCGCCACCCCGGTCAGGAGAGAAGTATGCGTGGTCTGCTCGCCCTCACCGTCGCCGTGGCCGCCCTGGCCGGCGGCGTCGCCTGCTCCCCGGAGCGCGCCGGCTCCGACGGTGTCGCCGTCGAGGCCGGGTCCACGGGGCCCGGCGCCACACCGGGGGCGGGCGGCGGGTCACCGGCTCCCGCCGGGGGGAACGGCCCGGAGGTCTGCGCCGCGGCCCAGCAGGCGACCGAGGCCGCCGTGCGGACGTACGTGGCGGAGCTGGGCGCGATGCTCGGGGCGGTCGGCGCGAACGACAGCGCGACGGCGGAGGCCGCCCGTGGGCGGGCCGAGGCGGCGCTGGCCGGCTGGCGGGCCGCCCTGCGGCAGCAGTCGAGCCGGGCCACCGACCCGCAGCTGCGTACGCTCCTGGCCGACCTGGCCAGCGAGGTCGGCATGCTCGGCACCGACGTGGAGGCCATCGACGAGGAGGAGCTGGACCGGCTCCAGCAGCGCCTCGACCAGCTCTGCTGAGACCGGCGGCAGTCGGAACGGGGAGGCCGGTTTGGGCGTCGACCCACCGATGGCGTAGGCTATCTTGCGGCGCACTTTTGTGTGCCGAGTTCCCGCGTGCCCGCGCCGCCGTGCCTCTGCTACCCGGCGAGCCGCCGAGGGAACGACCGCCAGCAGCCTCAACGACAGGGAGTCCGCCTCCGATGTACGCGATCGTCAAGACCGGCGGCAAGCAGTACAAGGTCGCCGAGGGCGACGTGATCGAGGTCGAGAAGCTCGCCGGTGCCCCCGGCGACGCGGTGCAGCTCACCGCGGTGCTCCTCGTCGACGGTGACGACCTGGTGACCGACGCGGCCAAGCTCGCCAACGTCTCGGTGTCCGGCGAGATCGCCGCGCACACCAAGGGCCCGAAGATCCGGATCCACAAGTTCAAGAACAAGACCGGCTACCACAAGCGCCAGGGTCACCGCCAGCCGCTGACCCAGGTCAAGGTGACCGGCATCTCCAGCGGGAAGTAGGTCGTCCTCAGATGGCTCACAAAAAGGGTGCGTCCAGCTCGCGTAACGGCCGTGACTCCGCGGCCCAGCGGCTCGGCGTGAAGCGCTTCGGTGGTCAGGTCGTCAGCGCGGGTGAGATCATCATCCGTCAGCGTGGCACCAAGTTCCACCCCGGTGACCTGGTCGGCCGTGGCGGCGACGACACGCTGTTCGCGCTGGCGGCCGGTGCGGTCCAGTTCGGCACCAAGCGCGGTCGCAAGACCGTCAGCATCGTGCCGCAGCAGTAGCCTGCCGGCGAAGCGGGCCGCGGACCTCGGGTCCCGGCCCGCTTCGCTTTTTCTCGTGCGGGGGTGGCCTCGCTGGAAGGATTGACGACGTGACGATGTTCGTGGACCGGGTCGTCCTGCACCTGCGGGCCGGCGACGGCGGGCACGGTTGTGTCTCGATCCACCGGGAGAAGTTCAAGCCCTTCGGTGGGCCGGACGGCGGCAACGGCGGGCACGGCGGCAGCGTGACGCTGGTCGTCGACCCGCAGGTGCACACCCTGCTCGACTTCCACTTCCGCCCGCACGTCAAGGCCGAGAACGGCCGGGGCGGCGCGGGCTCGAACCGGGACGGCGCGAACGGGCGCGACCTGGTGATCAAGGTGCCCAACGGCACCGTCGTGCAGACCCCGGACGGCGAGGTGCTGGCCGACATGGTCGGCGCCGGCACCACCTTCGAGGCGGCCCGGGGCGGCCGGGGCGGCCGGGGCAACGCGTCGCTGGCCAACGCCCGGCGCAAGGCGCCCGGCTTCGCCGAGCTGGGGGAGCCCGGCGACCAGCTCGACGTGGTGCTGGAGCTGAAGAGCGTCGCCGACGTGGGCCTCGTCGGCTTCCCCTCGGCCGGCAAGTCTTCGCTGATCTCGGTCATCTCCGCGGCCAAGCCGAAGATCGCCGACTACCCGTTCACCACGCTGGTGCCGAACCTGGGCGTGGTCCAGGCGGGCGAGGCGACCTTCACCGTCGCCGACGTGCCCGGCCTCATCCCGGGCGCGGCCACCGGCAAGGGCCTCGGGCTGGAGTTCCTTCGGCACATCGAGCGCTGCGCCGTGCTCGTCCACGTGATCGACACCGCCACGCTGGAGCCCGGCCGCGACCCGCTCGCCGACATCGACACCATCGAGGCCGAGCTGGCCGAGTACGGGGGGCTGGCCGACCGGCCCCGGCTCGTCGCGCTGAACAAGGTCGACGTGCCGGACGGCCGGGACCTCGCCGAGATCGTCCGGCCCGACCTGGAGGCCCGGGGCTTGCGCGTCTTCGAGGTGTCGGCGGCGACCCGGGAGGGGCTGCGCGAGTTGACGTACGCGATGGCGGAGCTGGTCGAGCAGTCGCGCGCCGCCGCCCCGCCGGCCGAGCCCACCCGGGTCGTGATCCGGCCGAAGGCGGTCGACGACGCCGGCTTCGTCATCAAGGCCGAGGAGGACGGCTCGTACACCGTCCGGGGCGTGCGGCCGGAGCGCTGGGTGCGGCAGACGAACTTCGACAACGACGAGGCCGTCGGGTACCTGGCCGACCGGCTCGCCCGCCTCGGCGTCGAGGACGCGCTGGCCAAGGCGGGGGCGCACCCCGGCGACCTGGTGCGGATCGGCGACCGGGAGTTCGACTGGCAGCCGACCGTCTACGCGGGCGTCGAGTTCATCCCCGGCAACCGGGGCACCGACGTACGGCTGGAGGAGAGGTCGGCCCGGCCCAGGGCGGCCGAGCGGCTCGCCGCGCGCAAGGCCCGCCGGCAGCGGCCGGCCGACGAGCTGGAGGCCGCGGCCGAGACCGACGCCGACCTCGACGAGTAGCCGGCCGCGCGGCGCGCCCCGCCCGAGTCCCGGGCGCCGGTGGCATCGAGACGGGTCCCCTGCTGTGCCGTACGTAGGCACTGGCAGGGGGCCCTTCCTCACTCCCAGGCCCGGGCAGGGCGTGGTCAGGGCCGGTCGGGTGGGGTGTCCAGCGGCTCGCCGGTGCCGGCGCCGTGGGACAGCAGCAGCCCCATGGCGAGCATGCCGAAGCCGAGCCCGAGGTGCAGCCAGTTGTCCGCGCCGTTGAGCGGGATGAAGTTGACCACGCTGTGCTCGGCGGAGAAGCCGATGGCGAAGCCGTACAGCCACAGCACCAGGTAGATCGCGCCGCCGCCGCCCAGGAAGAGCCGGGAGCCGGCGACGCTGCGGGCCAGCACCAGCCCGACCAGCCCGAAGAGCAGGTGCAGCACGTTGTGCAGGATCGACACCTGGAAGACCCCGAGCAGCTTGGCGCCCGAGGTGTGCCCGGCGAACGTCATGTCGTCGTACCCCGTCGTGACGCCGGGGACGAACCCGAGCACGCCGATCAGGAGGAACACCGCGGCCACCAGGGCGGCGGCCAACTGCACCGCGGGCTTCGGCCCCGCCGGCGCCCCGCCGTACCGGTTACGCGCCATCGATGTCACCTCCGTCGGTCGGAAGCCGGCGATTTTCCATTCTGTGTTCACGCCGGCACACGGCGCAGTGAAACGACGAACCAGGCATGGAACACCGGGCGCGGGGTAGGTCAAAGGACGCCGGCGGCGGGAAACGCCGGCAAATCCCCCAGCACGACCGCGACGAGTTTGCGAGCGGAAGGGACATCATGACCTACCAAGATCTCTCCCCCACGTACGGGCAGGAGTCGAGCAACGGCCACGGCGTCCGTGACCAGGCCCGCCAGGTCGGCGCGGAGGCCGCCCACGCGGGCGGCGCCGTCGCGCAGACGGCCAAGGAGCAGGGCCGGGAGGTCGTCGGCGAGGCGACGCGGCAGGCCCGCAACCTGTACGGCGAGACGCGCGACCAGCTCGCCACCCACGCCGGTGAGCAGCAGCGCCGGGCCGCCGGCGGGCTGCGCTCGCTGGCCGAGGAGATGCGCGCGATGGCGCAGAACTCCGGCCAGGCCGGCCCGGTGACGGAGCTGGCCCACCAGGCCGCCGACCGGGTGCACGGCGCGGCCGGCTGGCTGGAGGAGCGCCAGCCCGGCGAGCTCCTGGCCGAGGTGAAGGAGTACGCCCGCCGCAACCCCGGCACGTTCCTCGTCGGTGCCGCCGTGCTCGGCGTGCTCGCCGGCCGGCTGACCAGGAACCTCGCCGCGACGTCCGACGGCGGCGCCCACTCGGCGTACGGCTCGACCAACGGCTACGACCCGGAGCGCACGGCGGTCCTGCCGGCCTCCAACGGGGTCCCGAACCAGGCGCCGCCCGGCGGCTACCTCGACCCGACGCCCAGCACGTACGTCGAGCCGGCCCCGGGCTACTCCGGCCGGGGCACCGCGTACCCCGACCCGCGTTCGCACACCAGCTACGCCGACCCGGCGGACGGCACGGGTCAGCCACTGCCGCCGGTGAGCCAGACCGACCCGCTGCCCGGCGTGCCGACCAACGGCACCGCCCGCCGGTGAGCGTCCGAAGGGAGACGGCGGCATGACTGTGCCGATGCAGGAGTCCCGGGTGGACTCCGGGTACCGCCCCGCGGGCGCCCCGCACACCGCGGACGAGGTCCGGGGCAGCTCGGTCGGCGAGCTGCTGCGTCAGGTGACCACCGACCTGTCCACGCTGATGCGCCAGGAGGTCGAGCTGGCCAAGGCCGAGATCCGCCAGGAGGGCAAGCGGGCGGGCAAGGCCGCCGGGCTCTTCGGCGGCGCCGGCTTCGGCGGCTACATGGTGGCGCTGTTCCTGTCGATCGCCCTGTGGGCGGGGCTGTCCAACGTCATGGACGCCGGCTGGGCGGCCCTGATCGTGGCCGTCCTCTGGGGCGCGATCGCCGCGGTCCTCTACTCCATGGCCAGGAAGAACGCCCGGCACGTCCGTGGCCTAACGCGGACCAGCGACAGCGTCCAGCGGATCCCCGACGCGCTCAAGCCCCATCCGAAGGGAGTGACCCGATGAGCACCGACCCCGACCAGATCCGCCGCGAGATCGAGGCCACCCGCAACAGCCTCAGCACCGATGTGGACGCCCTGGCGTACAAGGTCAGCCCGAGCCGCATCGTCCACGACCGCAAGGAACGGGCGCGCAACGCGCTGCAGAATGTGAGGGACAAGGTCATGGGAACCGCTTCGGAGTACGGCCACAACACCGGTCACGCCGCGCACGCGGTGGCCGACCGCGCCTCCTCGGCCGCGGCCACCGTGAGCGACAAGGCGCACTCGGCGGCCTCGACGGTGGGCGACGCCGCGCACCGCGCGCCGCACGTGCTGCGGGAGAAGTCCGAGGGCAACCCGCTCGCCGCCGGCCTCATCGCGTTCGGCGTCGGCATGCTGGCCTCCTCGCTGGTCCCGCCCACCCGCCGCGAGCAGCGGCTCGCCACCGAGGTCAGGGAGCGGGCCGGCGAGCACGCCGGGACCGTGCAGGAGAAGCTCGGCGAGTTCGCGGGCGAGATGAGGGACGAGCTGCGCGAGCCGGCGCAGCACGCCAAGGAGGCGGTGCGGGCCACCGCCCAGGACGCCGTGCACGCGGTGCAGGACGACACCCGCGCCGCCGCGCACGACGTGAAGGACCAGGCCCAGCACGTGGGCCGCTGAGCACCCGTCCTCGTACGCCGCGGCTCGCGGCCACTCCCGGCGCCCGTCGGAGTGGCCGCGAGCCGCCGCGTGCGCGGCCCGTTTCTCCGTTTTGTCGTTTCAGGGCGGCGTCGCCGGGTAGCGCTGCTCGGTGCGGGCGGTCCATTCCCGGGCGCCCGGGTGGAGGAGACGGGTATGACCAGCAAGGCAACGAGGTGGGCGCTGCTCGGCGCCGCCGCAGTCGCCGCCGCCGGCGTCGGGCGGACGGTGGCCCGGCGGCGGCGCCGGCACCAGCCCGAGCGGCGGGACGGCTGGTACGTCGTCCGGCGGGGGATCACCGTCGACCGGCCGGTGGCCGCGGTGATCGGCTTCTGGACCGACCGGACCCGGCTCGACCGGGCGCTGGCCGAGTGGGCGACCCTGGAGCAGCTCGACGCGAACCGTTGGCGCTGCGTGGCCAGCGACCCCGCCGGCGGCACCGAGTGGCGAGCGGAGCTCACCGTCGACGGACCGGGCCAGCTGAGCTGGCGGGTGACCGACGGCCCGTACCCGCAGCAGGGCCGGGTCGAGCTGGTCCCCGCCCCGCGGGACCGGGGCACCGAGATCCGCGCCGAGCTGCGCTGGCGTGCGGGGTGGGTGCGCCGGCTCGTCGGCCTGACCGGCGGCCACGACCCCGACCTGGGGCTGCGGGACGCGCTGCGCCGGGTGAAGTCGCTGATCGAGTGCGGGCAGATGATCACGACGCGGCACGACCCGTCGGGGCGTACCCCGGCGCAGGAGCTGGCCACCGACCGGGTGCGTCAGAAGCTGGCGACGGGAGGCCGGCCGTGAAGGCGCTGTGCTGGGAGGGCGTCGGCAGGCTGGCCGTACGCGACGTGCCGGAGCCGACCGTCCGCGCCGAGGGCGACATCGTCGTCCGGGTCCGGGCGAGCAGCGTGTGCGGGTCCGACCTGCACCTCGTCAACGGGTTCCTGCCCGCGATGCGCGAGGGCGACATCCTCGGCCACGAGTTCATGGGCGAGGTGGTGGAGACCGGGCCGGGGGTACGGCGGACCAGGGTCGGCGACCGGGTGGTCGTGGGCTCGGTCGTGGCGTGCGGCGGCTGCTGGTACTGCCGCACCGAGCAGTACTCGCTCTGCGACAACTCCAACCCCCAGCCCGTGTTCACGGAGAAGCTGTGGGGGCACGCCGCGGCGGGCATCATCGGCTACTCGCACGCGGCCGGCGGCTACTCCGGCAGCCACGCCGAGTACGTCCGGGTGCCGTTCGGCGACGTCGGCGCGTTCCGCGTCCCCGACGGCGTCCCCGACGACTCGGTGGTCTTCGCCTCGGACGCCATGCCGACCGGCTGGATGGCCGCCGACCTGTGCGGGCTCAAGGGCGGCGAGGTGGTGGCCGTCTGGGGCGCCGGCGGCGTCGGGCAGATGGCCGCTCGCGCGGCGCAGCTCCTCGGCGCGGAGCGGGTGATCGTCATCGACCGGCTCCCGGAGCGGCTCGACGCGGCCGCCCACCGGCTGGGCGTCGAGACGATCGACTACGCGCGGACCGACGTGTTGGAGGCGCTGCGCGAGCTGACCGCCGGGCGCGGGCCGGACGCCTGCATCGACGCCGTCGGCATGGAGGCGCACGACGTCGGCCCGGTCCACGCGTACGACCGGTCCAAGCAGGCGGCCCGGCTGACCACCGACCGGCCCACCGCCGTCCGGCAGGCGATCATGGCCTGCCGCAAGGGCGGGACGGTGAGCATCGTCGGCGTCTACGCCGGCCTGGTGGACAAGTTCCCGCTCGGCGCGGCCATGAACAAGGCGCTGGTGCTGCGGATGGGACAGATGCACGCCCAGCGGTACATTCCGATGCTGCTGGACCGGCTCGCCGCCGGCGAGATCGACCCCGGCTACCTGGCGACCCATCCGCTGCCGCTGGAGCAGGGGGTGCGCGGCTACGAGCTGTTCCAGCAGAAGAGGGAGGGCTGCCTGCGTACCGTCCTGCACCCGGCGGCGGCCTGACCGGCCGCGCCCCCGACTCCGGGCCGGGCCCGCGGCCACCCCTCGCGGGCCCGGCCCGGCCGCTTCCTGTCGGCCGCCGGCCCGGGCGTCTCGCGCCGGCCGCCCCGGGCCCGGTTCTGCCCGCCCGCTTCGTTCGCCGCCGGTCCCTCGCCGGCCCGGCTTGGCCCGCCGCGCGCCGGGTATATCAGCCGCTATGCCGCACGAGACCGACGAGCCGCCCTCTCCCGCCGCCGAGGGTGCGCGCGCGTTCGGCGGTGCCGTCGTCGCCGTGGTGGTGGCCGGCACCGTCGCCCTGCTGACCCGGCAGCCCTGGCTCCTCCCGAGCCTCGGCCCGGCGATCATGCTGCACGTCGAGCAGCCCGAGAAGCCCCAGGCGTCTCCCCGCAACACGGTCATCGGCCACCTCGTCGCCCTGCTCGCCGGGTACGCCCTGCTGGTGGCGACCGGGCTGACCGACCGGCCCTCGGCGCTGCAGGAGGGCGTCACCGGGCTCCGGATCGTCGCCGCGGCCGGCTCGCTGGCGGTCACCTCGCTGGTGCTCGTGCTGCTCAAAGCGGCACACCCGCCGGCCGGAGCGACCACACTGATCGTCAGCCTGGGGCTGCTGCACACCCCCGGCCAGCTCGTCGTCGCGGCCGCGGCCGTGGTGCTGGTGACGCTGGTCGACCTGCTGTTCAACCGGGCCACCGGCCGACACATGCCGCTGTGGCAGTCGCCCGACGCGCCGGACTCCGGTCCGGCGGCGGGCGATGCGCCGGGCTCCGGCCGGGCGGCGACATGGAGGGAGGAGTGACGGTGGTGGACCGGATCGCGGACCCGTGGGGGCCGCGCACCCGTACGGGCCGGGTGAGTCCTGGCCGGCGCGGGTGGACACGTTCCTCGCCGACGGGCACACCGACGCGGACGTCGACCACTGGGTGCCGTCGGCGTCGATCCTGCACTCCAACGGCGACGCGATGGACATCGCCGTGCACGACGGCCGGATCGTCGGCGTACGCGGGCGGGCGTCCGACCGGATCAACCACGGCCGCCTCGACGTCAAGGACCTGTACGGCTGGCAGGCCAACCACAGCCCGGACCGGCTGCGCCGCCCGCTGGTGCGCGAGGGCGACCGCCTCGTCGAGACCGACTGGGACACGGCGATGGGCCGGATCGTGGCCCGCTCGAAGGAGCTGCTCGCCGGCCCCGGCGGGTGGGGACACGTCGGCTTCTACACCTCCGGCCAGCTCTTCCTGGAGGAGTACTACACGCTGTCGGTGATCGGGAAGGCCGGGATCGGCACCCCGCACATGGACGGCAACACGCGGCTCTGCACCGCCACCGCCGCCTCCGCGCTCAAGGCGTCCTTCGGCACCGACGGGCAGCCCGGGTCGTACACCGACGTGGACCACTGCGACGCGATGGCGCTGTGGGGACACAACGTCGCCGAGACCCAGTCGGTGCTCTGGATGCGGATGCTGGACCGGCGGCGCGGCCCGAACCCGCCGGCCATGCTCGCCGTCGACCCCCGCGCCACCCCGGTGGCCCGGGAGGCCGACGTGCACCTGGCCGCCCGCAACGGCACCAACCTCGCCCTGCTCAACGGCCTGCTGTGCGAGCTGATCCGGCGCGGCTGGTACGACGAGGCGTACGTGCGGGCGCACACGGTCGGCTTCGAGGAGCTGTGCCGGGTGGTCGAGGACTACCCCGTACGCCGGGTGCCGGAGATCTGCGACGTGCCGGCCCGCGACGTGGCGGCCGCCGCCGGCCCGCGTCCGGCGCATCCTGGCCAAGCCGGAGCTGTTCCTGGTGGTGCAGGACCTGTTCCTGACCGAGACCGCCGAGCTGGCCGACGTGGTGCTGCCGGCCGCCACCTGGGGCGAGAAGACCGGCACGTTCACCAGCGTCGACCGGACCGTGCACATCTCCGACAAGGCCGTCGACCCGCCCGGCGAGGCCCGCCCCGACCTCGACATCTTCCTCGACTACGGGCGCCGGATGGACTTCCGGGACCGGGACGGGAACCCGCTGATCCCGTGGTCCGACCCGGAGTCGGCGTTCGAGGCGTGGAAGGAGTGCTCGCGGGGCCGGCCGTGCGACTACACCGGCATCACGTACGAGCGGCTGCGCGGCGGCGGCATCCAGTGGCCGTGCGACTCGGAGCACCCCGACGGCACCGAGCGGCTCTACACCGACGGCGTGTTCAACACCGACCCGGCCTACTGCGAGACGTACGGGCAGGACCTGGCCACCGGCGCGGAGCTGCTGCCGGAGGAGTACCGCGCGAAGGAGCCGGGCGGGCGGGCGTTCCTGCACGCCACGCCGTACCAGCCGTCGCCGGAGGCGCCGAGCGACGAGTACCCGCTGCTGCTCACCACCGGCCGGACCGTCTACCAGTTCCACACCCGGACGAAGACCGGCCGGGCCACCCAGCTCGTGCACGCGGCGCCCGAGGTCTGGATCGAGGTCAACCCGGCCGACGCCGACCGGCTCGGCGTGGGGGAGGGCGACCGGGTCCGGCTCGAGTCGCCGCGCGGCGTCGTCCGCGCCCGGGCCCGCGTCTGCGGGGTACGCCCCGGCGTGGTCTTCGTGCCGTTCCACTACGGCTACTGGGACGTCAAGGACGCCGAGCCGGACCGGGCCGCGAACGAGCTGACGATCACGCCTGGGACCCGGTGTCCAAGCAGCCGATCTTCAAGGTCGCCGCGGTCCGGCTGATCCGCGAGGGCGACTCGGGCGGGCGTCCCGCCCCCGCGCCCACGGTCGGCGGCAGCTCTCCTGTGGGGGGCGCGGCCGTGCCGGCCACGGTGGGCGGCCCGGCGGCCGAGGCGACGTCGACGACGGAAGGGGCCTGACGTGCACCTGGCGCACTACCTCGGACTGCTGCACCGGGCCCAGCTCCGGCTCGCCGACGCGTACGACGAGGTCGCGTCCGCGCACGGCGACGAGATGGACGTCCACCACCTCTGCCAGCGGCTGGCCGCCCAGTGCCGGCAGCACGCCCAGCGGCTCGACCCGTTCGCCCGCCGGTACGCCGAGGAGGCCCCGGCCGAGCCGGACCGGCTGCACTCCGAGCTGTTCCGGGGCACCCGGACGGGCGGCATCGGGCTGCTGCGGGACCTCCAGGACGTGTACCTGATGGCCGCCGAGTGCGACATCTCCTGGACGGTGATCGGCCAGGCCGCGTACGGGGCCCGCGACGAGGAGCTGCTGGCCGTGGTGCGCGCCTGCGAGGGCGAGACGGCGACGCAGCTCAAGTGGCTGCGTACCCGGATGAAGCAGGCCGCCCCGCAGGCCCTCGTGGTCGCCGACTGAAAATCCTCCATCATGCGACGAGTCGGCCCGCCCTGGGAGGGGCCAGCGCGACTCCTGCTGGCCCCTCCCAGGGCGGCCGGCGGCTGGTTGGCTGCTTCTCGCGGGCCGGCCGCCGGTCGGCCCGGCGACGCCAGGTCACGAGCGGGACGGGGAGGACACATGCGGGCGAACGGGTCGGGGTACTGGCGCCAGCGGCTGATGGTCAACGGGCTGGCTGCGGGCCGGGCGAACGAAGGCGTCGGGCGGCCGGACGTCCCGCTCCTCGCCCCGTCCCGGCCGCAACGACGTCCGCCGCGCCACTTCACCGTCCACCTCGGCTTCGAGGCCGACGGCGTCGAGCGGGCCCGGGAGCTGGCCGTCGCGTACGCCGAGGGGCTGAGCCTGCTGCGCCCCGAGCTGGCGCTCGGCGCCGCCGCGTTCTCCCCGGCCGACGCCTGGCACCTGGCCGAGCGGCTGTTCTGCGGGGCGCGTGGCCCGGACGGTGAGCGCTGCGCCGACGTGACCGGCCACCCCGGCTTCCACCACGCCTCCGGCCTCGGCGGACTGGGCTGGGGCGACGGCGACTGATCGCTTCGTCTCGGGCGGCGCTCACTTCCGTGAAACGTTGGCAGCCCAGCCGCACCTTTCTCGGCGTGTCGAGTAGCTGAGCTGCCAACGTTCACCGGCCGGCCGGCTCTCAGCGGGCCTTCGCCCAGTTCAGGAACCGGTCGTGCAGGTTGGCCGGGCGGGCGTGGCCGTTGAGCGCGGCGAGGTGCTCGGCGGCCTCGGCCATCAGCGTGCTCAGGTAGACGAGCAGCGCGGTGCGGTCGTTGCGGTACTCGGTCAGCAGGACGAGGCGGGCCGGCTGGCAGGGCCACTCCGCGCCGCAGTTGCGGCAGCGCCAGAGCGGCCGCATCGGCTGGTGGGGGACGATCCGGGTCACCAGCGGCCCCTGTTGGCCCGCCAGGTCTGGGCCGGCGTGAGCCATCCGGCGCGCCCGACGACGGGAAACGCGACGGTGGGCTGCCCCGCCCACGCGGGGGACGCGTTCCGGGAGTCGACGGATGGCCGCCGCTGGCCGGGAACGGATCGACTGTCAGGTGGCGGGGTGGGCCGGCTGTCTGGCGACGGGGTGGGCCGGCTGTCTGGCGGCGGTGTCGTAGAGCCGGGGCGGAAGCGGTGGGACGGGGTCGGGTTGCGGTGCGCGCCGAGGCGCGGTCGCCAGAGGCGGAACGGCATGCGGGTTCCTCCTGTCGGGGGGATCAGGGGTGGTGGCCCCGGCTCGGGTCGACCGGGACCACCGCGCGGAGCCGGCCGCCGGGCGTCGCCTCCACCAGCCGGGTCGCGTGCTTCCAGCCTGGACGTCCCGCCGTTACGGTCGGAAGTCGAAACGAGACGTTGAGTGCGTGACCGGGCGCCCTGCGGGCGGCGGAGGGCAGCCCACACGAATTGAAGGAGGAATGAGGGAGCGGTGAGGACACAGTGAAGAACGGCGTGGAGTTCCTGGTCGGCGAGCTGCGGGCGGCGCGGGTCGCGCGCGGGCTCAGCCAGGACGAGTTCGGCAAGCTGATCAACTACTCGGGCACGCACGTCGGCAACGTCGAGAGCGGGCAGCGCCCGCTCAAGGTGGACTACGTCAAGGCCGTCGACCAGGCGCTGCAAACGGGCGGGATCTACCAGCGACTCTTCGAGAAGATGGGCGCGCCGATCTGGTTACGCGAGTGGATCGAGGACGAGCAGCGGGCCACCTCGCTGCGCTGGTAC
Source organism: Micromonospora sp. B11E3 (assembly GCF_039871625.1). Lineage (NCBI taxonomy): Bacteria > Bacillati > Actinomycetota > Actinomycetes > Micromonosporales > Micromonosporaceae > Micromonospora > Micromonospora sp. B11E3. Next base: position 35,718 of record NZ_JBDPMC010000064.1, read on the forward strand.
GAGCCGGCCTGGGTGCCGGGCATCCTCCAGACCGAGGAGTACGCGCGGACGACGCTGGCCGGCGAGTTGCTGCGACCGGACGACGTGGACCGGCTCGTCGGCTCGCGGCTGGGCCGGCAGGCGTTGCTGCACCGCGACCCGCCGCTGCTGCTGACCGTGGTGCTGGACGAGGCGGTGCTCCGGCGGACGGCCGAGCACCAGCGCACGATGATGACGGCGCAGTTCGAACACCTGCTGGCCTGCGCCGAGCTGCCGCACGTGCAGATCCACGTCGTGCCGTCCAGCGTCGGGCTGTACGGCGGGCTCGGTGGGCCTTTCGTCATCGCCGGGCTGCCCGACGGCGGCCGCGTCGCCTGCGCCGACGGCCAGCTCGAACCGCAGATCACCGACCGACCCGAGGACATTGCTACCCTCGAACACAGATGGGAGCGCATCCGTGGCGACGCGCTGCCCCGCCAGGAATCCCTGAACAGGATCAAAGAGGCCGCATCATGGACCTGACCGGCGCCCGCTGGCGCAAGAGCACCCGCAGCGGCAACAACGGTGGCAACTGTGTCGAGGTGGCCGACAACCTGCCCGGCGTCGTCCTCGTCCGCGACACGAAGGACCGGGACGGCGGCACGCTGACCTTCGCGCCCACCGCCTGGCGCGCCTTCGTCGGCGGCCTCACCCGCGCCTGACGGCCCGCGCCCGCGAGCTGGGCCCGTGCCCGCGAGCTGGGCCGGCGCCCGCGAGCTGGGCCCGTGCCCGCGAGCTGGGCCCGTGCCCGCGCCCGCGAGCTGGGCCCGTGCCCGCGAGCTGGGCCCGTGCCCGCGCCCGCGAGCTGGGCCCGTGCCCGCGCAATGTCGGGGACATTGCGCCATCCCGCCGCTGGGATAGCGCAATGTCCCCGACATGGTTGCCCCCGGCCCGGCCCGGCCCGGCCTCGGCCCGGCCCGGCCCCGGCCCGGCCCCGGCCCCGGTCCGGCCCCGGCCTCGGTCCGGCCCCGGCCTCGGTCCGGCCCCGGCCTCGGTCCGGCCCCGGCCTCGGCCCCGGCCTCGGCCTCGGCCCCGGCCCCGGCCTCGGCCCGGCCCGGCCCGGCCTCGGCCCGGCCTCGGCCCGGCCTCGGCCCCGGCCTCGGCCCGGCGCAGGGAGGTGCGGGGGCGCGCGAGCGCCAGGCGTTCAGTCCAGGTCGAACTCGCCGTCCTGGGCGCCCGCGACGAAGGCGTCCCACTCGGCCTGGGTGAAGACCAGCACCGGGCCGTCCGGCTCCGCCGAGTTGCGCATGCCGATCAGGTCGTCGACGAAGGCCACCTCGACCGCGCCCTCAGAGGTGTCGCCCTCGGCCCGCTGCCAAACCGCCCGGGAGAGGTCGAAATCGCCCTTGGGGTGCTGACCCATTGTCTTTCCTCCATCGCGAAGCGTCACGGGAAACGCGTGTGGTTCCCCATCGGGCAGGATAAGCGGATGCCGAGCCTGAGCCGAGTAGAGGCGACCGCGCGTGGCGCGCTGATCACCGTCGAGTCCTACCAGGTGGACCTCGACGTGACCGGCGGCGGCGACACCTTCCGCTCCCACGCCACGATCCGCTTTCGGGCGATCCCCGGGGCGGAGACGTTCGTCGAGATCCGCCCCGCGAGACTGCTGACCGTACGCCTCAACGACCGCGACCTGGACCCTGCCGCGCTGGCCGACAACCGGCTGCCGCTGTCCGGACTGGCCGAGGCGAACACGCTGATGGTCGAGGCGGAGATGACGTACTCGAACACCGGCGAGGGGCTGCACCGGTTCGTCGACCCCGCCGACGGCGAGACGTACCTGTATGCCATGTCCTTCCTGGACAACGCCCAGCGGATCTTCGCCGCGTTCGACCAGCCGGACCTGAAGGCCCCGGTCACGCTCTCGGTCACCGCCCCGCCGGAGTGGACCGTGGCGGCCAACGGCGAGCTGGCCGCCACCCCCCGGCCGGGTCGCTGGGAGTTCGCCCCGACCGCCCCGCTGGCGCCGTACTTCGTCACGCTGATCGCCGGGCCGTGGCACGTCCGCCGCGACGAACACCAGGACATCCCGCTGGGCCTGTGGTGCCGGCGGTCGCTGGCCGAGCACCTGGACGCCGACGTCGACGAGCTGTTCACCGTCACCCGGCAGTGCCTGGACCGGTTCCACGAGCTGTTCGCCGAGCGCTACCCGTTCGGCAAGTACGACCAGGCGTTCGTGCCGGAGTTCAACGCCGGCGCGATGGAGAACCCCGGCCTGGTGACCTTCCGCGACGACCTCGTCTTCCGTTCCGCCGTCACGGACAGCCAGCGCGAGCAGCGGGCCACCACGGTGGCGCACGAGATGGCCCACATGTGGTTCGGCGACCTGGTCACCATGCGCTGGTGGGACGACCTGTGGCTGAACGAGTCGTTCGCCGAGTACCTGGGCACCCGGGTCACCGCCGAGGCGACCCGGTTCGACCGGGCGTGGACGACGTTCGCCATGCGCCGCAAGGGCTGGGGGTACGCGGCCGACCAGCGCCCGTCCACCCACCCCGTGGCGCCGGAGGAGGTCGCCGACGCGGCCGGCGCGTTGCAGAACTTCGACGGCATCTCGTACGCCAAGGGCGCCAGCGTGCTGCGCCAGCTCGTCGCCTGGCTGGGCGACGAGGCGTTCCTGGCCGGGCTGAACGCCCACTTCGCGGCGCACCGGTTCGGCAACGCCACCCTGGCCGACCTGCTCGGCAACCTCTCCGCCGCCAGCGGCCGGGACCTGTCCGGCTGGGCGGAGCGGTGGCTGCGGCGGGCCCAGGTGAACACGCTGCGGGCCGAGGTGAGCGTCGACGCCGACGGCCGGTACGCGTCGGCGGCCGTCGTGCAGACCGCGCCGGAGACGCACCCGGTGCTGCGCCCGCACCGCATCGGCGTCGGCCGGTACTCCCTCGACGGCACGGTCGTGCGCGACGAGGTCGACCTCGACCCGGACGCCGACGGTGGCCGTACCGTGCTCGCCGGGCTGACCGGGCAGCCGGCCGCGCGGCTGCTGCTGCCCAACGACGGCGACCTCACCTTCGCCAAGATCCGCCTCGACCCGGCCTCGGCGGACGCCGTACCGCAGGTCCTGCCGACGCTGGCCGACCCGCTGGCCCGGGCCCTGCTGTGGGGCGAGGCGCTGGACGCGGCCACCGACGGGGAGCGGCCGGTCGCCGGGCTGGTCGCGCTGGTGGCCGCCGCGCTGCCCGGTGAGCCCGAGCTGATCGTCGTCGAGGACGTCCTGCGGACGACCCGGTCGCTCGTCGACCGGTACCTCGACCCGGCGGGCCGCGACACGGCGCTGGCGGCGCTGGCCGACGCCTGCCGGCGGATGCTGGCTGAGGCCCCGCGGGGCGGGTCGCGGCAGCTCGCCGCCGCGCGGGCGCTGATCGGCGCGACCACCGACACGGACCTGCTCGCCGGCTGGCTGGCGGGCCGGGGCGTGCCCGACCGGCTGGCCGTGGACGCCGAGCTGCGCTGGTCGCTGCTGGGCCGGTTGGTGGTGCTCGGCGCGGCCGGGCCGGACGAGATCGTCGCCGAGGCGGCGGCCGACCCGACCGCGACCGGCGCGGAACGGGCCGCCCGGTGCCGCGCCGCGCTGCCCGACCCGGCCGCCAAGGCGGCGGCGTGGGAGATCGTGGTGGGCAGCACCGAGCTGTCGAACCGGCTGGTCGAGGCCGCCGCGCTGGGCTTCTGGCAGCCGGAGCAGGCCGAGCTGACCGAGCGGTACGTGGCGCGGTACTTCGCCGAGATGCCGGCGGCCGCGCGGCTGCGTACCCCCTGGATGGCCGACCAGATCGCGCGCGACGCCTTCCCCCGCTACGCCGTGGCGCAGCGCACCCGGGACCTGGCCGCGGCGTTGCTGGCCCGCGACGACCTCACGCCCGGCCTGCGCCGGGTGGTCGTCGACTCCGACGACGACCTGCGCCGCGCCCTCGTCGCCCGCACCGGGGCCGCCGCCGTCGCCGGCTGACCGGCCTTGCCTGACGGGGGCTCACCGCCCTCCGCGCCCGCCCCGCCTGACGGGGGCTCGCCGCCCTCCGCGCCCGCCCCGCCTGACGGGGGCTCGCCGCCCTCCGCGCCCGCCCCGCCTGACGGGGGCTCGCCGCCCTCCGCGCCCGCCC
>NZ_JBDPMC010000065.1:0-39316 GCF_039871625.1 Micromonospora sp. B11E3
CGATCAGGTCCCGCAGACGTTCGGCGACTGGGCCGACGAGCACGGGGCGGCGGTACTTCGGGCACCACACCACGTGGTATCCGAGGCTGTACGCCGCCCCACGGTTCGTCTGATATTCGGCCACGAACCCAGTATACACACGGCATGTAACTAACAGAGCAGCATCAGGGCAGCGATTCACCTGCCGCCTGAAGACGGCAGCCCTCTCGCCTCAAATCGGTAGAACCGGTCGATCGCCACGTCGAGCGGCAGCTCGCCGACGTGCCGGTTCGCCAGCGTCCGGCCCGACGTCGCGGGATCGTCGAGCAGCGCCTGCACCGCGTCGCTGTGCACGGTCCACGCCGCCACCGGATCGTCGTCGACCGACGGACCCTTCGGCAACTCCACCCCCGCACCGGCGCTCAGGAAGCCGGGGAACCATTCGACCAGGTGCCGCACGACGTCACGGGCCACCCACCCCGCACACGGCGCCGGGTCGTCCCAGGCCCCGGGGCGGACGCCCCGCACCCGGTCGGTGAACGCGCCGGCGGCCCGGCGGTGCTCGTCTGCTGCCGTCATGTCCCGCAACCTCTCCTCTCGCCGTCCGTGCCGGGCGCAGCCACCGCCGGGGCCGGACCGGCTCGACCGGGCGGCTCAGCGCCGCGCGTACCGGATCCCCAACAACACAAAGACGAAGGCCGTCGTGCCGACCACCACCCCGACGATGCAGGCGATCATCGCCAGCGAGAGTGCGACGAGGGTGCTGTCGCCGATCTCCTGGTCACCGTTGAGGTACCGGTACATGACGACCACGGCGACCGCGCAACCGACGATCAGAATCGGCAGCACAGCGGCCCCGATCCGCAGGTGGACGTGCCCGTCCGGCACCCGTACCGCGTCGGGGCGCCGGTCGAGCAGCGCCCGGACCAGCAGCGGTCCGTCGGTCGTGTACTCGTCGAACCGGATCCGGGCGCCGTCGCGGAACTGGACCTTGCAGCGGAAGGCCCAGCCGAGGCGCTGGGCGAGCCCGTCGATCGGCGCCGGGGACGGCGCCAGCTCCGCCGCCTCCGGGTCGGCCTGAAACTGGACGACGTCGCCCCACGTCCAGCTTCGTCGGCCGGCGGCGGTGCGGTGGGCGATGCCGTTCTCGTAGAGCTCGAAGCGGGCGTCGCGGCCGGCGCGCACGGCCCGGGTGAGCTGCACGACGGCGACCGGCAGCCCGGCGAGGGTGGGAATCAGCGCGTAGGCGAGGAGCCGCGCGCCGACCACCGCGGGGTTGGCCGATCAGGTACGCCATGAGCAGCCCGCCGCCGACGGCGAAGGCGGCCGCCCTGCCGCCGGTCGCCCAGTAGCGCCGGACCGCCACCGGGTGAACGCTGAGCAGCCGGCCCAGTCGACGGTCCACGGGCTCGATCGTCACCATTCGGAAACTCCAGGGCATCGGCCGGCACCGCCCGAGCCATCGTAGCCCGTCGAACCGGGGAGGCCAGCGATCACGCGGGCTTCGCGTCGAGGAGGTAGTCGTCGACGTCCGCGCTCCACTGCAGGTCGACCAGGCCGTTCGTGGCGGCGGCCTTGCAGAACTGGAGGAAGCTTCGGTAGCCGAGCTTCTTCTCGCTGAAGTCGGGCCGGGCCCGCTGCAACTGGTTCTTCAGGCCGGACAGGGCAACCGAGCCCCCGTCGCCCGCCAGGTCGAGGACCACGGAGCGGAGCAGCCCGAACGCCACCTCCCGGTCGCCGTGCTCCGGCAGCGACACCTCCGGGTCACCCTTGGCCGGGCCCTCCGCCAACTCGATCACGTTGTGCCCGGCGAGGTGCCGCAGGAGTTCGCCGAAGGTGCGGAACCCGTAGTCGGATTCGCTGAACGTGGGGTCCTTGCGAAGCAGGGTGCGCTTCAGCCCCGAGGCGGTGACCTGCCCGCTGGAGCTGCCCTGGAGCCCGGCCACGGTCTGGGCAACGAGGACGGAGAGCGTGTCGACGTCGCGCGCGGGTTCCTCCACCGCCGGCTGCGGCTCGGGCTCCTGCTCCACCGGCTGCGGCTCGACGTGCTGCGGCTCCGGGCTGGGCAGGCGCGCGGGACGGCCGCGCCGGGCGCGCGTGGCGGGGATGTCGACACCCTCGAGGCGGTCGTAGTAGAGGAACTCGTCGCACGCGGGCGGCAGCAGCGCCGACGTGGACTTCTCGATGCCGACCCCGATGACCCGCTTGTTGAGCTCGCGGAGCTTGTGGACCAGCGGGGTGAAGTCGCTGTCCCCGGTGCAGATCACGAACGTCGAGATGTAGGCGCGTTCGAAGGCCAGTTCCACCGCGTCGACGGCCATCTTGATGTCGGCGGCGTTCTTGCGGGAGGCGCCCATCCGCTGCGGTATCTCGATGAGTTCGACGTGCGACCGGGTGAGCATCCGGCGGTCCTCGTCGAAGTACGACCAGTCCGCGTACGCCCGGCGCACCACCACCCGCCCCCGCTCGGCCAGGGCGTCGGCGATGGGACGGAAGTCGAAGGCAATCCCGCCGTGGTGGTCGCGCGCCCCCAGCGCGAGGTTCTCGTAGTCGAGGAACAGGGCGATCCGGTCTTCTTGATCCACGCCGACCAGCGTACGCGGGGCCGGCGTCACTCGCCGACAATCGGAGGGCCGACGCGCGGCATTGACGGCCATCGCTGTTTCTTCTACGTTCGGCACCATGATTATCAATGTTCGTCGGGCGTTGGCGGCGCTGACCGTCTTCGCGGCCGTCAGCGCCGTCAGCGCCGTCGGCGTGCCCCACGCGGTCGCCGCCGGCCCGGTACCCATCAACGACCTCGGCGGCGGCACCTACCTCGGCTTCCAGGGCGGGCTGTATCCCGCCGGCAGCAACGCCATGCCCGCCGCCCACCGCACCGTCGGCGTCAACCGCGCCCTGCGCGTACGCCCCGTCGACACCGCCGGCAACCCGAGCGCCAACGGCAAGTACGTCATGCTGTCCATCGGCATGTCCAACACCACCCAGGAGTTCTGTTCCAGTGAGGGCGGCGGCCAGTGCGCCCCGTACTCGTTCATCGGGCAGGCCGCCGCGGACCCGCAGGTCGACCACGACAAGCTCGTCATCGTCGACGGCGCGGCGGGCGGCCAGACCGCCGGCACCTGGGACTCCCCCACCGACGCCAACTACGACCGGGTCCGCGACACCCGACTCGCGCCGCTGGGCCTGACGGAGCGACAGGTCCAGATCGCCTGGGTCAAGGTCGCCAACGCCCAACCCTCGGTGTCCCTGCCCGCGACCAACGCCGACGCGTCGCTCCTGCTGGAGGGCCCGGGCCTTGCTGTGGTCGGGCTGCTCTGCTGCCCCTACTTGGGAAGTGGGTCCGAGACGTAAACGCCCTTGCCTTGCCGGCCGTCGATGAGCTTTTCGGCCTTGAGGAGAAGCATCGCGGCTCGGATGACGGTGTTGCTGACCTTGTAGTGCTCGCACAGGGCGGCGAAGGACGGCAGTTTGTCGCCCGGCTTCAGGTGGCCGGAGCTGACCTGCTCACGGATGTCCCGAGCAACTTGTAGGTACGCAGCTTCAGACATTGGTGGTGCTCCCAGCTTGGCGGCTGGTCCAAGCAGACCACAGGTCAGGCGCTACTTACAACGCCATGTGTCGTGAGCTGTTGACTCTGCGCACATTGCGTCCTAAGTCGCTTCTGGGGCTATCCAGCTTGGCGGCCGGGTGCCCTGCCGTGGGTGCCTAGCTCCGAATCACGATCGACCGGGCACCCGCGGCACCGTTCGGGCACTGGCGGGAGGCAGCATGACCAGCCCATTTGGCCCCGGCGGCGCGGCACCAGTTACCGAGAACGCCGAGGTGGTCGCCTCTGACGGCAGGGCAGGGAGCCCGGTCCGGCGCGTCTCGTACGACGAGTACGTCTTGGCGGTCGCGCTGACCCTCGCTCGACGGCACCGGCCGGTGTGGTGCTGGCGGAAGTGGCGGCGGATCTGCCGGTGCGGTGCCGACCTGCCCTGCCGTGCCCGGCACCGGATCCCGATCAACCGCGGCCACTGGCCGGACGGGGAGGCCAGGTGAACGACGACCAGGAGCAGGCGATCCTCGCTGTACATCTCCGAGGGCTCGACGGGATGTGCGTCGGCTGCCGGGCGTGGTGGTCGCGGCTGGTGCCGTACCCGTGCTGGCAGGTGGAGTGGGCGACCAGTCGGCAGGCGCGGACGGTCATGGCGCGCTACCTGGGGGTGCGGGCGTGACCACTCACGGCCCGGTGCTGCCGATCTGGAGCTGCGGCGGCTGCGGCGCGCCCTGGCCCTGCCGGACGCGACGGCGGGAGCTGCAAGCGGAGTTCGCGGACGCGCCGATGTCGCTGGCGCTGTACATGGGGGCGCAGTTCGCCCGCGCCGCCGAGGATCTGACCTGGGCGCCCGCCGGCACTCTGCACCGCCGCTTCCTGGGCTGGCTGCACTTCGGTCCGTCATCGGGCGCGTCGGTCCAGCGAGGCGACGACCACGGTGTGCGGCACGGTGAGCGCGGCGAGGAGGGCGACCGTCGCGGGCAGGACTCCCGCGGTCCCGGCGCGGCGGATGAGCAGGGCGAAGGAGATCAGTACGGCCGCGGTGGGGACCGTGGCGTGCAGGGCGAACCGGCGTAGCGGTGGGCCCAGCCGACCGGCCCGCAGGTGGGCGGTGTTGGCCGGGTCGGCGCAGAGCAGTCGCGCGATGTGCCGGAGCGAGTGCCACGCCGCGAAGTAGACCCCGAACGCCAGCGCGGGCGGGACGATCGCGAACACGGCGGCGAGGAGCCCGAGTCCGACGAGGTCGCGTCCGCGTCGACCGCGCACGTCCTGTACGGCGGTGATGGCCATCGCCGACATTGTGAGGACCAGGGCGGCGGCGCGTACCTCGCCGGTGAGCAGCACGGTGGACCCGGCGGCGACACGCTCCAGCAGTTGGTCCACCTGGTCGCGCCACAGCACGAGGGGGAACACCACCGGCGGAGCGCCGTAGGCGAGGACGCCGTGCGGGCGTAGTCGCATCCGCCGGCCGTCCCGCTCGGCCCGGAACGCCTCGTCGCCGGCGCCGAAGTGCGCGACGGCGAGGATCAGGAAGCCCAGTAGGACCGCGGCCGGTGCGGCGCGGTAGGCCAGCAGCCCGGTGCCGGCCATGGCGGCGTAGCCGAGCAGCAGGCTCACCCGTCGGCTCCACCGGCGTGCCTTCGTCGAGAGCCAGGCGGGGATCAGGTGGTCGACGGCACCGTGTGGAAGCCCGAGCGCCAGCCCCAGCAGCGCCGGGATCGGCGTGGACGCTGCCGCCTCGGCCCGGGTGAGCAGGTACAGGACGAGTACGGCGAGCAGCGCGAGGATGCCGGCGGTATCGGCGCGGCGCAGCACGGCCCGGCGGGGGTCCGCCCGGCGCTCGGGGTCGGAGTCGGGCCAGCCGAACGGGCGGGGCCGCCTGCTGTCGCCGGTGGCCGAGCCGAACCCCGCCTCGTGCGCGATGGGCTGGCTGTTCACGTCACCGCGAGTTGGCCACGGTCGAACATCGCGCGGAGCCGGCCCACGTCGATGATGCCCCAGCCAACCTTCATGAGGGCCGACAGGACGACGAAGAGGATCGTGCTGGTGTCCTCATCGACGATCTCGACTCCGGGTGGCCCCAGGATCCAGACCAGCGGGAAACCGAGCCAGAGCAGGGACAGCAGCAGTGCGACGATGACGAAGTGGGCGGCCATCGGGGCGGGCTGCCGTTCGGCGTCGGCCCGTAGCGGTCCCCAGATCAGGCCCAGCACGAGCGCGAGCGCAGCCATCCCGGTTCCGTAGACGGCGAAACGGGCCGTGGTGCTCTCCATGACCTCGGCGATCGGTCCCGTGATGATCATCGGGAAGGTCGACACGATGAGCGTCACCAGACCTGTCCGCTTCTCGGCGACGGCGTGCGTGGCCGTGAGAACGAGAGAGAACACCAGCAGCGGTGCGGTGACGATCCAGTCGGCGTAGTGCGTCCAGTCCATGGCGTGGCCTGCGATGTCCGCCCGGCCGGCGCCGAGCGCCGCGACGACGTGCCAGATCGCCGACCATGCCAGGATGACGAACACCACCCGGTACTCGGACTGGGGAATTCCTTTCGGGTTGCGGCTCCATCGTACGAACAGCAGCAGGGCGGCGGCGCACAGGATGACGTACGACCACAGCCACCACTCGGACACGTGCGCTCCTCGACCTCGGCCGGCGTACGGCGACAGCGACATCTGCGGGTCAGACACCGCCGCCCCGGCATGTGTTCGCTGGCTGCAGGCCGCCGGCAGCGGGTACGCCGAGGTCCCTTCTCAAGCCGGGCGACTCCGCATTGGCGAGTTTATTCCGATTTAGATCTATCGTCAGCAGTTAGTCCGCATTCGGGCCACCGTCTCAGTGCCAGGCGGCCTCGACGAGGGCCGGCAGGACCCGGGCGGCGGGCCCCCGCAGGTTCACGTCGGCGACCGGATCGAGCGGCGTCTCCTGCGGGTTGACCTGGATGACCGCGGCGCCGAAGCGGGCGGCCACCCGCGGGATCTCCGCGGCGGGGTACACCAGGCCGGAGGTGCCGACCGTCAGCAGCAGGTCGCAGGAGGACGCCGCCTCGACGGCGGACTCGAACACCGCCTCCGGCAACGCCTCGCCGAACCACACCACGCCCGGCCGGACGGGCGCCGAGCAGCGCGCGCACCCAGGCGGCGTCATCCGTCGACCGTCGGCCGGCTCGTCCGCCGGCCCGTCGGGCAGGGGCGCCGGATGCGCGCAGGCCGAGCAGCGGGGCGTGAACAGGCTGCCGTGCAGGTGCAGCGGCGCGGGGGATCCCGCGCGTTCGTGCAGGTCGTCGACGTTCTGGGTGACGACGACGCTGCCCGGGATCCGGGCCTCGATCGCCGCCACGGCCTCGTGTCCCGCGTTCGGCCGGACCCGCTGGGCCAAGCCGCGTCGCCACTCGTACCAGCCCCACACCAGCGCCGGGTCGTCCTGGAACGCCTCCGGCGTGGCGAGCGCCTGGGCGTCGAAGCGTTCCCACAGGCCGGTGAGGGCGTCGCGGAAGGTCGGCACACCGCTCTCGGCCGAGATGCCCGCGCCGGTGAAGATCACCACCCGGCGGGCCTGTCGCAGCAACGTCGCCGCCTCGGACGGTACGAGGTCTCCCATGCCGTTCCCTTCCCCGCGGCGCGGACGGGCCCCGCGCCGGGACGAGTCTCACAGTCCTTCGGTGCCGTCCGCCACAGCAATTTCGGCGCCCGACCTGGTCGCCCCGGCCGGCACGCCGCCCGTGCGCCATGCGCAGGGCGACCGCGCTGTTGAGCGGCGCGCGCTCTCCGCCTCGGTGAGATGATCGCCGCATGACGCGTACGGACGATGTGACCATCGTCGACGCGTGCACGCGCCACGGGCGGGGCGGCAGCCCCACCGCGGTGCTCGCCGAGGACGCCGCGCTCGGCGACGACGCCCGGCGCGAGATCGTGCGCCGGGCGGGCACCTCCCACGCCGCGTTCGTGGACGCCGACACCGGGGCCGTGCGGTTCTTCACCACCGCGGGCGAGCTGACCAACTGCGGCCACGGCACGATCGCCGCCCAGGCTGTCCTGCTGCACCGGCGCCGGGCCACCCGGCACCACGGACGGCAACGCACCGGAGGTCGCACCTTCGAGGCGACCGCCGTCCGGCGTACGGAGGGCGTCGAGGTCTGGTTCGACCAGGGTGTGATCGGGCTACGCGACTGCGCCCCCGCACGACTCGGTGGCATCCTCGCGGCGCTCGGCGTCCGGCCGCGGGACTCCGCCACCGGCGACGATCCCTGCGCCGCATCACCCGGCACACCCAGGCTCCTCGTGCCGGTCCGCGACCGTCCGACCCTGCTGTCGCTGCGGCCCGACCTCAACCGGCTCGCCGTGGAGTGCCGCCGGCTCACGGTGGCAGCGGCGACTGCCGCTCCGGCGGCACCACCTTCTACCAGCCCGTACGCGAGGCAGCCAACGCGTACGGCGTGACCGTCTACTGATATCCGTCAGCGAGGCGACGGAGAGGACTCCCGGCCGTGGCCGGAAGCCCTCTCCGTCGTCGTCGGAATCGCGGCGTGGACGCCCTCGCCGCGGTCAGCCGAGTTCGCGCAGCAGGACCCCCTCACACGTCAGCCAACTCCTTCAGGTTTCCCACGGTGAAGGAGGGCGGCTCGTGCATGAGGAAGTCGTGGTGGCTGATGTTCCAGGCGTACGCGCCGGCCATCGCGAAAGCGATGACGTCTCCCGCCGAAACGGTGTTGGTGCCGACGGTGCGAGCCAGCACGTCCTTGGGTGTGCAAAGCTGACCGACGATGGTTACCGGCCCGTCGCCGGTGCGTGGGCGTGGGTACGGGTGGGTCCAGTCCGTGCGGGGAAGATGAAGGAACGGCTGGGAGTGGCCCTTCGCCGCCGGGGTGCGGAGGTGATGGGTGCCGCCTGCGACGACGACGAACCACTCGTCGTGGGAGCGTTTGACGTCGATGACCTCGGTGAGGTACCAGCCGCAGTAGGCGGTGACCGCGCGGCCGGGTTCGATGCGCAGGACGAGGTCGGGGTGTTCGGCGAGCAGCGTCTGAAGGTCGCCGCCGTAGCGGGTCCAGTCGAAGATGTTCGCCGGGTCGGTGTAGTCGACGGCCATGCCACCGCCGATGTTGACCTCGTGGGCACCCAGCTGCGACACCGCCCAGTCCACGATCCGGCGCGCGACCATCGCCGCCGCCGGTGCGGTCAGGCCGCTGGCGAGGTGGGCGTGCACGCCGTGGATGCGTATTCCGGGCAGGTCGAGGCGTACGCAGTCACGGGCCTGCTCCGGGTCCATCCCGAACGGGGTCGGCGCGCCGCCCATGACGAGGGCCGCACCGTCGAGGTTCACCGGGAGGTTGACCCGCAGGAGCACGTCGGCGGTTGAGCCGGCGGCTGTCGCGAGCGCGGAGAGGCGACGCAGTTCGTGCGGGGACTCGACGTGGAACCGGTGCACGCCCGCGGCGAGGCCGGCGGTGAGTTCCGGGTCGGTCTTGCCGGGCCCGCCGAGCACGGCCGGCCGTACTCCGGGCAGTGTCCGGGTGAGGTGGTGCAGCTCTCCGGCGCTGGCGGCCTCGAATCCGTCGACGTGCGGGGCGAGGGTACGCAGCAGTTCGGGGGCGGGGTTGGCCTTCATCGCGTACAGCAGCTCGACCCTGCTGGGCAGCGCGGCGCGGATGGCGGCGGCATGCGTGCCGAGCGCGTCCAGGTCGTACAGGTAGGTTGGCCGGTTCACAGCGCCTGTCCGATCGGGTTGGGGAAGGGGACGTAGCCGGCGTGGCGGTCGGCGTCGCGTTGCCAGCGCACGAGCAGGTTGCCCTTGGCGGGCAGGGGCACCCCGGCGAGCACCGCCCGTAGCTGGGGCGGTGCTCCCAGCGTGGTGGTCGTCTCGCTCACCACGTCGCGCAGCGTGGCCCACAGTTGCGCCTCGACGCCGGGGTGGGCGTCGGCCAGCGCTCCGGCGAGTTCGGCGAGGTGGTTGACGAACAGGCAGTAGGCGACGCGGTTGAACGCCTGCTCCGGGTGGTAGCCGATGGGCGCCGGAAGGTCGCGGAGCCAGTCGGCGCGGCGTCCGGTGTCGAGTTTGACGCCTTCGAGGTCGCGCAGCAGCATCCGAACCGGGTAGCGGTCGGAGTCGAGGACGACGACGACGTTCTGTAGGTGTGCTTCGTGTACGACACCGTGCTCGGCCCACAGCCCGAGGACGGCCGGGACGAGCAGCGTGGCGTAGGCGTGCCACCAGTCGACGGGGTCGGCTACCGGCAGGGGTCTGGCTGCCAGGGCGGCGGCGAGCACCGGGATGTCGCCGGGGCGCAGGTGGGTACGCAGGCCGCCGCGGAGGATGACGCCGAAGGTTTCGTCGAGCCCGGGCACGTCGACGGTGCGGTACGCCGGTTCGGGCAGCAACGCGGCACCGACGGCGAGGGGCAGGCGGGTGAGGAGGCGGGTGAGGGCGGTCGCGCCGGTGAGTTCGTAGCGGGCGTTCTTCCGCAGGCAGTTGGTGATCCGTACGTGCAGGCTGGTCTTGATGAACAGGTCGGCTTCGGGGGCGTAGAGGGTGCGTACGCTGGCCGTGGGGCGCAGGGTGACGCCGCCGGGGCCGAGGTCGCGCAGCCGTGGGTCCAGTGGGCCGGCCAGGCGTAGCTGCCACGGGTGTACGGGCAGCGGCACGTGACCCGGCGGCGCGGCCGGCGGCTGGAGTGCGGCGATGAACTGGTCGAAGGGCCCGTCCTCGGCGATCAGGTCGTGCGGGACCCCGATCCAGTGCGCGTGCAGGGCGGTACGCAGCTCGGGTGCGTAGGTGTCCCAGAGGTCCGGGTCGCCGCTGCGCCACTTGGGCGTCGGGTGCCGCGGGTGGCCGTGGATCAGGGACTGCTCGGAGTCGACGTAGGAGTCGATGGCGGGATCGCCGGTGGGTGTCGGGTCGACGGTGGGACGGCGCCGCAGGATCCGGTCCAGTGCGTCGCGGCTGGCGGCCACCTGCGTCACGAACTCGTCGTTGGAGAATCCGGTGCGCAGGCGCAGCTCGTCACCGACCAGGACGGCGAGTTCGGTGGCGGTCACCGGCAGCCATCCCTCGGCGGACAGCCGCTGCACCGGTCCGGTGTAGCGGTGGGCGCCGACCTCGGACACCCGGGCCACCTCGCAGCGCAGCAGCACGTCGCTGCGGGGCATCCGGACCAGGGCCCACCCGTCCGCGAGGGTGGTCTGGCGCTCGGGTGCGGACACCTCGCGGGCCAGGCAGCCGAGCAGGTTGTGGCTGGTGGCGAGGTCGGCGCTGGACAGGGTGACTGCTGCGGTCATCGGCTGCTCCTGAGCACGAGAGGCACACTGAGTACGGCGATCACGGCACCGAGCAGCGCCGGTGCGGCCGGGCCGGACAGTCCGGCCAGAACGGAGGCGGCCAGGCCGGCGGCGACGGCGCCGGCCTTCGACCAGGCCTCGACGGTGCCGAACAGGCGGCCGGGCGGGTTCACCGCGGCGGCGTGGGCGGCCAGCTTCGCCAGCGCCACCAGACCGCACGTCAGGCCGGCGCCGAGCAGCAGCCTGCCGGTGACGAGGAGGGCCGGACTGGCCCAGGCCTGGGCGGCCGGGTGGGCCGCGGCGCCGAGCGCGACCAGGACGAACCCCGCGCTGAGACCCCCGACCGGGGCCAGTCTCGGCAGCACGAACGGAGCCGCGAGCAGATAACACACGTGCGGCAGCGCGAACAGCGCACCGGCCAGCGCCGGGCCGGCCGCGGGCCAGACCACCTGCACCACCGGGAGGAGGTACGGGAACGTGACGACCGTGG
The DNA here is from genome assembly GCF_039871625.1 of Micromonospora sp. B11E3. NCBI lineage: Bacteria > Bacillati > Actinomycetota > Actinomycetes > Micromonosporales > Micromonosporaceae > Micromonospora > Micromonospora sp. B11E3. The sequence goes on from NZ_JBDPMC010000065.1 coordinate 11,282, forward strand.
CCAGGACGAACGCCGCCTCCAGCGCAGACAGTTGCCAGACGGTCAGCACCGGCCCTGACATGGGGGACCCGCCGGCCGGCGGGGCGGATGTGGTGGATCGGCGGGGCTCGGGCAGGGTGAGGGTGAGACCGGCGGCGACCAGCGGTCCCAGGGCGGCGAGGGCGTACATGGCCCGCACGTCGACCTGGCTGGCGAGGAGCCCCGCCGCGGTCGGCGCCACGGCCAGTGCCGCCCGGGCGGATGCCTGGGCCGCCGTGAGTGCCTTGGCCAGCCGGGGCCCGCTGAGTCCGGCGGCGAGGTAGGCCCCGGTGGCCGCGAACGTGCCGCCCAGCAGCCCCTGCAGAGCGAGGGCCGCGGCCAGGGCGGTCACGGTCTGGACCTGGGAGGCGAGCAGGAACGCCACGGCCAGGCCGAGCTGGGCGCGGAGCAGTAGCGGCTTGCGGCCGTACCGGTCGGCCAGCCGGCCCCACAGGGGTGCCGACAGCGCGGTCGCGGCGGTGGGTACGACGTACAGCACGCCCGCCCAGTACGCGTGCGGGTCGCCGAGGGCCGGCAGCAGCTGGGGCAGGTAGGGCGGCAGGCCCAGCGCCGCGAACGCCGCGGTGAAGTGGCAGGCGACCACCGCGGCGACGTGCCGGCGGCGCAGCCCCGACGTGGTGACGGATGGCTGGAGGGTCGCGGTCACCATGTCGCCTCGCTTCGCGCCGCGGGGGCCGGCAGGCTCACCCATTGCTCCTGTCGGAGGTAGTTCGGTCCGGTACGCAGGTAGTACTTGTTGATGTCGGCGCAGCCGATCCGGTCCTTGGGCAGCAGGGTTCCGGCGGTGACCATCGCCTTGACCGGGAGCGTGTCGGCGTCCAGCACGCGTCGGGTGAACATGCGCGCCGTGGCTCCGCCACCCCACCGGTCCCGGGCGGCGGTCAGCCGGTGCCGCAGCGCCGCCGGGGTCGGCACGGGCACACCGCGAGCGGCGAGGGCGAGTAGCGGGGCCGCCGCGCACAGGTGCAGGGTGATGGTGGTGAACACGTCGGCGAGTTCGCCCGGATCCGTGACGCGCATGCGGGCGTCGTCGAGCGTCACGGAGTGTCGGGGGTCGAGCCGGGCGCCGTCGTTGTCCTTGTAGAGCAGCCGTGTTCCGCCGCCCGGGTCGAGCACGAGGTGGATGTTCTGCTGGTGGGCCTCCAGCGCGATACCGTGGCGCAGCCACAGGTACACGTGCCAGTCGACGAGCAGGTCCAGGTAGGCGTCCAGGAGCGGCCGCGGGTCGCCGCCGGCCACCCGCTCGGCGACGGTCGTACCGGCGGGGTCGGGGGCCGCGAGGGCCGCGACGGGGACCACGATGCTCGATGCGAGCGCGGTCGGGTAGCGGCGCAGCAGGAACGCGCGGGTCTCGTCACCGGCGTGGCCGTAGGTGGTTTCGTCGGCGTGCAGGATCCGGTCGGCGAACCGGGGCTCGGCGGCGGCGATGCGGTGCAGGAGACGGTGGACGGCGTCGCCGTCGGCCAGGGTGCCGGGGGCGATGGTGCGCCGGTTGCGGGCACCGAGGGTGGCGGTGGCCAGTGGCAGCTTGAGATGGGTGTACGGGTCGGCGGCGAGGGCGACGGTGCGCATCGACAGCGTCGGGTGCACCGGTACGTGTGGGGTGTCGACGGCCGGCAGGCCCAGCCGGTCGGCGGTGAGCGGGTGGACGGGCAGCAGCACGGTGTCGGGGTGGTCGGCGATCGGCCACCACGGCGGCAGGCTGCCGGTGAGGGTGACCTCGGCGAGTCTGGTCGGCAACCAGCGCAGCGCGAAGGTGGGCGCGTGTTCCGGCGCGTACGCGAGGAGTTCTGTGTCGTCCAGGCCGTGCCGGCACCGGCTGGTCGGGTGTACGGGGTGGTCGGCGTGCGCGGCGAGCGTCTCGTCGAGCAGGGCGCCGGCCATTCCCGTGGCCTGCCCGGGGCGGGCGGCGGCCACCGCGGCGTGCACCCGGCGCCGGCTGTCCGCCGCGAGCCGCCGCGCGGCCAGCTCGCCGTGGCACTCGGCGACGAACGCCGCCCAGCCGGCCTGGGCCTGCGGATCGTCGACCGGGGCGAGGATGTCGAGCAGCGCGTCGAGGCTGTCGACCAGCACCGGTGGAGCATCGCCCCGCTGCGCGAGGAACGCCGGTCGGGAGGTGCGCAGGGGGTGCTGGAACCCGTCGGGGCGTACCGGCAGACGTAGCCGCACCTCCCGTCCGGTGTGGGTGCACCAGTCGTCGCCGTCGCGGTGACCGTTGGTGCTCAGACCCAGGTGGTCCTCGCGCAGCAGGGCGTCGAGCACCCGCTGGAAGACCTGCTGCTCGATGGTTCCGTCAGTGCCGGCCGGCACTGCGCCGCTGTTGCTCATGCGGCGATGTCCCACCGGTGTGCGGCGCGGAAGCTGCGCAGTGCGGCTGTCACCGCTTCCCGGTCCGGGCCGAGGGCGTGTACGACGGCGAGGTAGTCGCGGTTGGTGCCGGTAACGGCGGCGGTGCTGCCGACGTCGCGCAGCGGTCGGCAGCCGAGCGTGGTTTCGCCGAGCCGTACGTCGATGGCGCCGGGCGCCGCGGTGAGGGTGCCGGACCGGTCGGCGCACACGTACTCCACCCGGGCGTGTCGGGGCACCGCGGCCGGGTCGGGCAGCGGCATGGCGGCCAGCGGTTCGCCCAGGTGCAACCGGATGACGTACTCGAACAGGGGCACGTCGAGCAGTTCGGCGAGAATCAGGTCCATCCGGTCGCCGATGAGTCGATAGTTCACCTCGATGAGCCGGGCCCGGCCCTCCTGCAGGACGAACTCGGTGTGACAGGCACCGAAACCGATGCCGAGCGCGTCGAGCTGCGCCCGCAGGTCCGCGACCACCGGTGCCGGAAGCACGGGTGACCAGTCGAGGCTCTCCTCGACGAAGCTCGGTGGCGCCCCCAGGCTGGTGCGCCACCCGCCGGTCACCGCGCGCGTGGTCGCGTCGCCGAGAGTGTCGAAGGTACGCAGCTCGCCGGCGAGGTACTCCTCGACCACCAGGGCCGCGTCCGGCCGGCGGGCCCGGATCTCGGCCACCCGCGCGGCCAGTTCCGTCACATCGGCGACGAGGTAGGCGTCTTCGCTGGCGACACCCTCGCGGGGCTTGACCACCGCGGGGAATGGCAGGTCCGCCGCGATGGCGACGTCGTCGGCGGGGCCGAGGGCGAGGGTGAGGACGGTGTCCAGGCCGGCGTCGGCCAGGGCCTGCCGGGTCAGCCGCTTGTCCTTGCAGCGCAGGGTCGCCCGCCAGTCCTTGCCGGGCAGGCCGAGGTACTGCGCCGCGAGCGCGGTCGGGGTCTGCAGGTGGTCGCTGTTGGACAGGAGTGCGGCCGGCCGCTGGCCGCGGTGGACCGTGTCGATGACGGCGCGGGCGTCGCGGACGTGGCAGCCGGTCACCTCGGCGGCCACCGGCGGCCACTTTGCCGGCTGGTCGGTGAGCACGGTGACGGGCAGCCCCAGGCGGGCAGCGGCCGGCAGGAACCCGTCGAGGACGGAGTCGGTGGGGTTGAGCGCGGTCAGGTAGAGCCGCACGGTGGGGCCTCCGGTGTCGGATCCGACTGTGGGAGCGGTCGGTGGAGCCGGCCGGGTGTGCGGCCCCGAGCGGTTCCGCACACCCGGCCGGGGTCACTTCGCGGGGTCGACTCCGAAGGTCTTGGCGATGTCGTCGAGCACGAAGTGCGCTCCCTGCACCGACACCGAGGTCATCCACAGCTCGTCCTGGACCTCGTACACGTGTCCGGCCTGGACGGCCTTGAGCCGCTGCCACAGCGGGTTGGCCTGGAACTTGGTCTTGCGCTCGGTCCCGCCGGCGTAGACGGTGGTGACGAAGATGTGGTCGGCGTCGGCCAGCTCGATCTGCTCCTCGCTGATCTCCTGGTCGAAGGTGTCCTGGTCCTGCGAGGCTGGGCGCTTGAGGCCGGCGTCCTTGAGGATGATGCCGATGAACGACTGGTGGGCCATCAGGCGGGTGGGGCCGTCGACGAACCGCACGATCGACACCGTGGGGTTGCCCGCCTTGGCGTTCACGGCGGCGCCGATCTTCTTGGCCCGGGCCTCGTAGTCGGCGAGCTTGCTGGCCGCCTTCGCTTCCTCGCCGAGGGCCTTGCCGAGGAGGGTGATGTTGTCCTTCCAGATCGGACCGGTGGTCTTGACGAACACGGTCGGCGCGATCTTGGAGAGCTTGTCGTAGAGGGCGTCGTGCCGCACGGTGGCCGAGACGATCAGGTCCGGCTTGAGCGAGGCGATGAGCTCGAGGTTGGGGTTGTCGAGCGGGCCGATGTCCTTCGTGTCCTTGACGGCGTCGCCGAGGTAGTCGGGGAACGTCTTCTGGTTGCGGTAGCTGGCGATGCCGCCGACGAGCGGGCGCTCCAGCAGCACGACGGCCGCGACGAGGCTGTTGTCGAGGGCGACGATCCGCTGCGGCTTGCTCTTGATCTCGGTGGTGCCCTTGTCGTGGGTGATGCTGCGCGGGAAGCCCGCGGCAGCGTCGGCGCCCGCGGTCGGGGTCTCGTCGGTGGCCGTGGCGCAGGCCGACAGCCCGGTGGCCAGCATCAGCCCCGCGGTCAGAGCGACGGCGCTTCTGGCGACCGCCGAGCGGCGGCGGGCGAACTGCAGCATGGAGTCTCCTCATAGACAACTAAGTGCCCTAACTGGCGAAGTTAGGTTAGCCTATCCTACATTGCTTGAGAAGGGGCTGCCGGAGACCGGCACCGGTGGCTGGATCGGGGATTGGCGTCCGGGGGCCTTCACACTCTGACCCGACGTCCTTCCGGTATCACGATCGGCGTGCCGGCCACCGGGCAGGTGATGATGCGACAGTCCAAGCCGAACACCTCCCGTACCAGCGCCGGGGTCACCACCTCCGCCGGGGGCCCGGCGGCGACGACGCGGCCGGCCCGCATCGCCACCAGGTGGTCGGCGTACCGGCACGCCTGGTTGAGGTCGTGCAGCACCATCACCACCGTGGTGCCGCGCCGGTTGTTCAACTCGCGGACCAGCTCCAGGACGTCGACCTGGAAGGCCAGGTCGAGGTAGGTCGTCGGCTCGTCGAGCAGCAGTGTCGGTGTGTCCTGGGCCAGCGCCATCGCGATCCACACCCGCTGCCGCTGCCCACCCGACAACTCGTCGAGCACCCGGTCCGCCAGCTCGGTGGTGCCGGTGGCCCGCAACGCGTCGTCGACGACCAGTTCATCGGCCCTCGACCACTGCCGCCACCACGTCTGATGCGGGGTACGGCCCCGGGCGACCAGTTCCCGAACGGTGATGCCCTCCGGGGCGGCCGGGGCCTGAGGCAGCAACGCGAGCCGGCGGGCCAGGTCGCGCCCGGCGAGGCCGTGGATGGGCTCCTCACCCAGGTAGACCACCCCGCGGGTGGGTGCCAGCAGCCGAGCCAGAGCCCGCAGCGCGGTGGACTTGCCGCACGCGTTGGGGCCGACCAGGACACTCACGCGGCCCGCCGGCACATCCACATCGAGGTCATCGGCGACGATCCGATCGCCGTAGGCCAGACGCAGGTCACTGCCTCGCAGCGCCGTCATGTCACCCTCCCGTTCCAGCCCGCTGCGCCCGAGCGAGCAACCACATCAGGTACGGCGCGCCAACGGCCCCCGTGACGATGCCGACCGGCAGTTCGATCGGCGCGAACACCAGCCGGGCGAGCAGGTCCGCACCGAGCAGAAGCGCGGCACCGACGAATCCGCTGGTGAGCAACGGCAGGCTCGCGCCGCCGGTCAGCCGCCGGGCGATCTGCGGCGCGGCCAGCGCCACGAACGCCACGGGCCCCGCCGCCGCCGTGGCCACCGCCGCCAGCCCCACCCCGGCCACCAACAGCAACATCCGTGCCCGGCCCACCGGCAGCCCAAGCCCTCGCGCGGTGTCCTCGTCGTACTGCGCCAACTGGTACGGCCGGATCAGCCCGACCGCGACGGGCACCAGGGTCAACAGCGCGAGACCGACCCAGCCGGCGTGCTCGAAGCCGCGCCCGTTGAGGCTGCCGGTCAGCCACACCATCGCCCGCGACGCCTGGTCGATGTCGGCCCGTGCCAGCAGCCACGCGGTCAGCGCCGAGAGGGCACCGTGCACGCCCAGACCGACCAGTACGAACCGGTACCCCGTGATCGTGCCGGCCCGATACGCCATCGCATAGATGAAGCCCGCCGCCGCCAGGGCCCCCACCAACGCGCCGGTGGGTACCGCCGCGTATGATCCCGCCCCCGCCGCCGCGACGCCACCCAGCAGGATGGCACCCACTCCACCCGCGCTCGCTCCAGCCGAGACGCCGATCAGGTCGGGGCTGGCCAGCGGATTGCGGGTCACCGCCTGAAACAGCGCCCCGGCCAGACCGAACGCGCAGCCGACCAACAGTCCGGTGAGGGCCCGCGGCAGCCGCAACTCCACCACGATCAGCGCGGCGTCCGCGCCACCGACACCGGTGAGCGCGCCCACGACATCGCGGAGCGGGATCGGGAACTCGCCCAGCGAAACCGAGGCCACCAGGCAGCCGGCGACGGCGGCCAGCACCGCGGCGAGCACCGCGATCACCCTGGGCCGCAGCACACCGCCCATCGGGCCGAACTGCCAGCCAATCCGCCCAGCGGACCGGTAGAGTCTCCGGCCCGCCCGGACCGGCCGCTGTTCGGCCCGCGCGTCACGAAGCTGGAGACCGTTCATCGCGTGTGCTCCCGAAGCGCGCCGCGCTTGACCAGCGCGATGAGGAACGGCGCCCCGATCAGGGCGGTCACCACACCTGCCTGAACCTCAGCGGGATGGTCCAGAATCCGCCCCACCGTGTCGGCGCCCAGCAGCAGCACCGCACCGCCAAGCGCCGAACAGGGCAGCAGCCAGCGCAGGTCAGGACCGGTGAACGCCCGCACCACATGCGGAACCACCAAGCCGACGAACGTCACCGGCCCGGCCGCCGCCACGGCCGCCCCGGTCAACAGGATGACCGAAACGGCACCCAGCACCCGGGTGGCGCCGACCTGCACACCGAGGGCGCTGGCCACGTCATCGCCGAGCGCCAGAGCGTTGAGCCGCGGCACGAGGGCCAGGGTCATGACTGCGCCGACGAGGACGAACGGGCTCAACTGGGCGGCGAGCGCGCCGTCGCGGCCAGCGAGAGATCCCACCGCCCAGAACCGGTACTCGTCCAAGGTGCGCACATCGAGCAGCACCAACGCGTACGTGAAGCTGCCGAGCAGGGCGGTGACCGCGGCCCCCGCCAGCGCGAGTTTCACGGGCGACGCGCCACCACTGCGCGCCGAATTCTGCCCCGCGCCACCGATGACGTAGACCAGAGCGCCGGCGCAGGCCGCCCCGACGAACGCGAACCACACGTATTCGTACGGTGACGTGACTCCCAACACCCCGATGGCCGCCGCCACCGCCACCGCCGCACCAGCCGAGATACCCAACAATCCCGGATCGGCCAACGGATTTCGGGTCAGCTCCTGAGCGAGTGCGCCGGCCAATCCCAGCGCCAACCCGACCAGCAGGCCCAGCAGCGTCCGCGGGAAGCGCAGCGCCGAGACCACGAGCGCGTTACCCGACCGGTCGCCACCGAGCGCCGCGAGCACATCAGACAGTGGCACGGTCTTCGAGCCGACCGCCAGGCTGGCGAACGCCGCAAGCGCAACGGCCAGGACCAGTACCGACAGCACCGCAGGCCGACGCCACCTCACGGCATCGGATCGACCTGCCGGCACGGAATCACGAACGACGGACACCAAAGTAAGATAAGGCATACCTAACAAAGACCCAACCCGCCGGCGCGCGAGGCTCCGACACCCCTCGTCCGCCCGGTGGCGCGGCGGCCCGCGCATCCGGCTCGCCGGTCGCGCCCCGTCACCGCGACCCGGACGGCGTCGGGGTGCGCCAGCGGGCGCCACGGCGTCAAGAATGACCGTTATCGAGGATTTTCAACCGTGGTGCGCGGCGGGTCGATGCGCCGCCTCTGTCAGCTAACGGTCAGTCAGTTGAAACCGCTGCCTGAGTTCGGCAAGCATTGCGACAGGGAGCGAAAGTTACTTTCAGGCTCCCAATTTTTCCGTAAACCTTTCGCCAGCCGGTGACGGCTTCGCCGGCGGGTTCGGTCTCGACCAAGGGAGCAGGTGGGCATGGAGGAGCGTCCGGAGAACGTCGTCTGGGACATCACCTACGCCTGCCCGTTGCGGTGCGTGCACTGCTACTCCGAATCCGGCCGGCGTCCGTCCCGCCAACTGAAGCAGGCCGACCTGCTGCGGGTGACCGACGCCCTCGTCGAGCTCAGGCCCAGGTCCGTCGTGCTCGCCGGCGGCGAGCCGCTGCTGGTCAAGGAGATCTTCGACATCGTCGCGCGGCTGCGGCAGGCGCGGATCGGCGCCATCGTCTACACCAGCGGCTGGGGGATCACCCCCGAGGTCGCCGACCGGTTGATGCGCTCCTTCCACCAGGTGATCGTGAGTATCGACGGCGCGACCGCCGAGGTGCACGACACCATCCGGCGTCGTCCCGGTTCCTTCGCCAGCGCGATGAATGCGCTCGCACAATTGGATTCGGCGGCGCGGAAGATCCTCACGGAAAGGCCCTATGCCGCGCGGCTCGGAATCGAGTACGCGGTCCTCCAGAGCAACAGCGGGCAATTGGATGACATGTGCCGCGTCGTCGCCCCGCAATTTCCCCGGCTCGGCTTCCTGGCCTTCGGCGCCGCAGTGCCGAGCGGGCTCGCGAGTCGGGTCGGCTTCGACCGTAAGGAACTGCTCACCGACGCCGAGGTCCAACTGCTCGTCGACCCGGACCGCGTTCGCCGGCTCCAGGCGCTCGCGCCGACCACGGTGGCGGTGTCGACGACGGACAACCTGAGTCTGCTGATGCGCCCGGACCTCGTCGCCGCCGGCCGAGCCGCCTCGATCATGCAGGTCGAGCCCGACGGCGCCGTACGCGCGATGCCCATCTACGAGGGCACGGTCGGCACCCTGCTGGAGGAGCCCGCCCAACTGCTCTGGCAGCGGGCGGTGGCCCGCTGGAGTGATCCGTTCGTCCGGCGGACGCTCGCGCCGGTACGCACCATGAGCGACTGGGCCGAGGCGACCCGCCTGCTCGACCGGCACTTCGGCTCCGCCGAGGTACGCGCCCGCATCGACCGCCGCCCCGCGCTGTGACGGCGGGAAGAACGAGGTGAACCCCATGGAACTGACCGTCGCCGCCGCGCGCCGCGCCGACCGGCCCGCGGACGAGACCATCCTCGTCGACTGCGTGCGCGCGGCGCTGCGCCGGGCCGACGCCACCGGGTGGCGGGTCGAGCCGGGCGACTTCTGGTGCCACGTGCAGCCACCCGGCCAGCGACAGCCGGTGCAGGGCTGGAAGCTGCACGTCTCGGCCACTCCGCTGTCGGCGCCGCTGGTGCTGTCCCGGGTGGCGGACGTCCTGGTCCGCGCCGGCCGTAGCTTCAAGTTCGCCCGCACCCTCGACCGCGTACGGGAACAGGGCTCCCGGCACGCGGAGCGCGGCGCCGGCGGCAAGTTCGTCACCGTCTACCCGGGTCTGCCGGACGACGAGCTGCGCGACCTCGCCGAGGAGCTCCACCAGGCCACGTTGGGTCTGCCCGGCCCGGGCGTCCTCTCCGACCGGCCCTACCGGCCCGGCAGCCTGGTGCACTACCGCTTCGGCGTGTACGGCGGGGTGCCGATGTTGAGCAACGACGGGATGCGCGAGGCGATGCTCGTGGCCCCCGACGGGAGCCTGGTACCCGACCAGCGCAAGGCGTGGTTCACCCCGCCGGGCTGGGCGCCCCGGGACCCGTTCGCTCCCGTCGACCCCACCCCCGCCGAGACCGGCGGCGCCCCGCGGCCGGTGCTGCTCAACGGGCGCTACCGGGTGCACCAGGTGATCCGGCACGACTTCCCCGGCAGCGTGTACCGCGCGACGGACCAGTCCACCGGAGCGGCCGTGATCGTCAAGCAGGCCCGCCCGCACGCCGGCGCCGACATCTTCGGCGGAGAGGTGCGGGACCGCCGGCGGCACGAGGCGGAGATGCTCCGGCGATTCGCCGCCACCGGGTTCACCGCCCGGTTGGTCGACCTCTTCGAGCAGCAGGGCGACCTGTTCCTCGTCCAGGAGCAACTGCCGGGCACCACGCTGCGCCAGTGGGTGTCGACGACCGTGGTACCGGACGACGGCGGGCCTGCCTGGGGCGTACCGCTGCCGGAGGTGCTCCGGACCGCCCGCGACCTCGTCGAGCTGGTCCGGCGCGTACACCAGGAAGGTTTCGTCCTGCGGGACCTCAGTCCCAACAACATCATGGTCACCGACGACGGCCTGCGCCTGATCGACCTGGAGGCGCTCGTACCCGTCGGCGCGACCGTACCCCGGCTGTTCACCCCCGGCTACGGCGCGCCGGAGCAGACCGGCGGCGCTCCCGTCGGGCCCGTGCCGGTGGCCGCGGACCTGTACGCGCTCGGCGCGGTCCTGTTCCACCTGGCCAGCGCCGTCGACCCGGTGCTGGTGCGCGACGACGCCGGGGACAGACCGCGGCAGGACCGGCTCGGCCGGTGGCTGGACCAGCTGGCGGCGCGCAACCCGGCAGCCCGGCGTCTCGCCCCCGTCATCCGGGCGCTGACCCGCGACGACCCCGACCGGCGGCCCCGGATCGACGAGGTGGCCGCGGCGCTGGCCGGGGACGACCCGGAACCGGCGCGGGTCGACGCGCCGGACCGGCCGGTGGACCGCGTCGGCCAGCGGACGCACGCCGACGTCCTCGACCTGAAGCAGCTCGTCGCGGACGCGACCGACCACCTCGTCGCCACGATGAGGCCGGAGGGCTCCCGGCTCTGGGCGCCCGGGCCGAGCGGGACGAAGACCGATCCCCTCAACGTCCAGCACGGCGCGGCCGGGGTGCTCGGGGTGCTCGTCCGGGCCTACCAGGCGGAACCCGACGAGGCCCTGCGGGCGGCGGTGGCCGGCGCGGCGGACTGGATCAGCCGGCGGATCTGCCACGAGTCCCGGCTCCTGCCCGGGCTGCACTACGGGCGGTCTGGTACCGCGTGGGCGCTGCTGGAGGCCGGGGAGACGCTCGGCGCCGCGCGGCTGACGGACCTGGCCGCCGACCTGGCCGCGCGGGTCCCGCTGCGCTGGCCCAACCCGGACGTCTGCCACGGCACGGCCGGGGCCGGCCTCACCCAGCTGCGGTTGTGGGAGGTGACCGGCCGGGACGTGTTCCTGGACCGGGCCGGGCAGGCCGCCGAGGCGCTCGCGGACGCCGCGCACGAGCGCGACGGCCTGCTGCTCTGGCCCGTCCCGCCCGAGTTCCCCTCCCTGCTGGCCGGCGCGGCCCACTACGGCTTCGCGCACGGCGTGGCGGGCGTGGCATCGTTCCTGCTGGCCGTCGGCAGGGCGACCGGCGACGAGAGGTACCTGGACCTCGCGGCGCGGGCGGGACGGACGCTGCGCTCGGTCGCCGAGGTCAGCGGGGGCAGCGCCAGGTGGGCCAGCAGTCCCAAGGGCGGTCAGCTGCTCACCCACTGGTGCAGCGGCTCCTCGGGGATCGGCACGTTCCTCGTCCGGCTGTGGCGGCACGACGGCGACGACCGGTGGCTGGACCTGCTCGACCAGGCGGCCCGCGCGGTCCACGGATCCCGGTGGCACGCCGGGCCTGGCCAGTGCCACGGGCTCGCCGGGGACGGTGAGTTCCTGCTCGACCTCGCCGACGCGTCCGGCGACGAACGCTACCGCAGGTGGGCCGAGGACCTGGTGACGAGCAGCTACGTGCAGAACGTCCTGCGGGACGGTCGCGTGGTGCTCCCCGACGAGAGCCGCAACAGCGTGCTGGCCGAGTTCAGCGCCGGCATGGCGGGCGTGCTCGCGCTGCTGCTGCGACTGCGGGACGGCGGTCCCCGGCTGTGGCTGCCCGAGGCGTTCGCCCGGATCCGCTGAGCGCCGGCCAGCGACGCGACGGCACCGCGACTTCCGCGCCCGGCCACCGTGGTCGGCGCGGCGGGAAACCACGACGGAAGGAGGTGATTGTCATGGAGATGGACATCAACGCCCTCCAGCTGCTGGAGGAGGAGCAGGTCGACGAGTACGGCCGCTTCCCGTGCACCGACGCGTCCTGCTCGGCCGCGACCTGCGACACGGTCGCGAGCTGCGGCTTCACCACCGGCGGGTGGTGAGTTGACCGATCGCCCCGGTAGGCCGGCGCCGGCCTACCGGGGCGATCGGGGCCGTTCGTCGCGCCGACGGTCGGCCGCGTGCCGGCGCCTGTGTGGTCACCCGCCGCGGTGCGGCGCGTGCGGGTGGGCGTGCCGGGCGAGCGCCACCGCGCCGGCGACGGCGAGCAGGAAGCCCAGCACCGCCACCGGCGCGAAGCCGGGCCGCACCCGGTCGCCGAGCAACAGCCAGCCGACCACCGCCGGCACCACGGTCTGCCCGACCGTGGACGAGGCGGAGGCGACGGTGACCGTCCCGCGTTGCAGCGCGGCGGCATAGAGCAGCAGTCCGACGAAGCCGGCCAGCACGACCGCGTAGGTGGCCGGACTCGTGGCCACGGCGCTCACCGAGTCCGCCCGGCCGATCAGCCGGGCGCCGAAGGCCGCGGAACCGAACGACAGCCCGGCCAGCACCCCCGGCACGCCGGCGCCACGCATCCGGGGGCTTGCCAGGTACGCCACGACGGCGAGCGCGAGCACCTCACCGAGCAGCCCCCAACCGGCCGCGGCCGGCACCGCGACCGGCGGCCCGGCGGCGGCGGACAGCAACAGCAGCACCAGGCCGGCGATGACCCCGCCGATCGCCACCCAGTCCCGGACGTCCAGACGGACGCGCAGGGCCACCATGGCGACGAGCGCGACGATGCTCAGGTTCGCCGCCACCACCGCCTGCACGACGAAGACCGGCAGGGTCCGCAGCGCGGTGAAGGTGAGGACGGAGGTCACGCCGTCCAGCGCCAGCCCAGCGGCGTACGGGGCGTTCCGCACCAGCCGGAAGAAGAGCCTGGGGTCGACGTGTCTGGTGGCCGCGATCCGACGCGCACCGATGGACTGCAGGATGGCGGCGGTGGCACTGCACAACGCGGCAAGGATCGCCAGGCCGAAGCCAAAGCTCACTTCAACGCGTCGCGGGCCGCGGCCGAGCCGGCGGGTAGAACCCGGTTCGCGGTGTCGGAGACCGCGGCGCTGACCTGGTCGGCCAGTCGGGCCGAGCTTCCGCCCGCTGCCCTCAGTTGGTCCAGGCCCATGCCGGCCAGGACCACGGCCGCGGTGAGGTAGCCGGCGGTCAGTCCCGCCGCGGCCAGCCTCCTCGGCAGGAACGCCTCCAGCGCGCGGAGCGCCGTCGTCGAGGCCGCCCCGACGCCCAGCACCGCGCACCCGCCGGCGGCGGCCAGGAGCAGGAAGGCGAGCCCGGCGGGGCGCGCGGCGTCCGTCAGCTGCGCGCGCACCGCGCGTACCTCCTCGCGTACCACCGCGGCCACGTCCTGCGCCAACCGGTCGGTCGCACTGCCGGACCTCCCGGGGCCACCGGACTGCTGTGCTGCGGCGTCGCCCATCGCGCCTCCCCCTCGGCTCGTGTCGGCGCCGCTGCGTACCCCGAAATCCCGCGGGCATGCCCACGGGATCGGGCGCGGGTAGCGTCACACCATGTACTCGACGCAGTCCTCGCGCCGCATCCGGGCTCCGCGCCACCTGGTCTACCGGGCGCTGCTCGACGCCGACGCCATCGCCCGGTGGCGGGTGCCGGACGGCATGAGCAGCCAGGTCCACGAGTTCGACCCCCGCGAGGGGGGCTCGTTCCGGGTCTCCCTCACCTACGACACGGGTGACGGCACCGGCAAGTCGGGAGCGCACACCGACACCTACCGCGGCCGCTTCCGGAAGCTGGTGCCGGACGAGCAGGTGGTCGAGGAGTTGGAGTTCGAGACCGACGACCCCGCGCTGCGCGCCGTAATGACCATGACCACCACCCTGACCGACGCGGACGGTGGCACGGAGGTGCTCATCGTGCACGAGGGCATTCCCGACGCCATTCCCGCCGCCGACAACGAGTCCGGCACCCGCATGGCCCTGGCGAACCTCGCCCGGCTCGTGGAGGCGACGCCGCCGGCGGGCGCCTGACCGCCGCGGACGGGTCGTCGCGCGACGGCCAGGCACCGGCGGTCAACCGCGACCGGGTGGCGCCGGCGCGCCGCCCCGGCGGCTCAGAGCTGGTCGGTCCCGGCGGGCGCGGCGGTCCATCCGCCGCCGACGCCCGTGGGGTACGCCGGGCCGACGCCGACCGCCACCAGCTCCCGGCTCTCCAGTCCCCGCAACCGGGCGCGCACCTGTTCGGCGCGGGACGGGTCGATCCGGTCCAGCGGGGGCAGCGCCCGCCGCCAGGCCAGCCCTGCCGCGTCCAGCTCACCCGCCGCGCGGTGACTGTCGCCCAACCAGGTCAGGCTGGTCGCCTCCCGGTACGGGTCGCCCAGCTCGCCGAACTCGATGGCGGCCGCCCGCAGGCAGTCCACCGCGGTCCGGTGCCGCCCGAGGTGGTGGTACGCGTAACCGAGCGTGCTCCGGCTCAGCGCCGCGCCGGCCCGGTCCCCGGTCTCCTCCTGCAGGGTCAGCGCCCGGTGGCAGTGGCCGACGGCCCGCTCGTGCTCGCCGAGCTGGGCGCAGGCCCAGCCGACCGTCGCGAGGACGTCGGCGCGGGCCACCCGGTCGCCGAGTTCCCGCTCCAGGTCGAGCGCGGCCCGTACGTGCCGGTGCAGGTACCGGGCGGGCACCCCGGGATGCCAGGCCGCCGCCAGCTCGGCGTGGACGCGGGCCTGACCGCACCGGTCCCCGGACGCGGTGGCGAGGGTCAGCGCGGTGCGGTGGTGGCGGTGCCCCTCCTCGACGCGGCCCTGGCGCAGCCGCGCCCGGCCGAGACTGCGATGGATCTCCGCCTGCACGCCCGGGTCGCCCAGTCGTCGGGCGGCGCCGAGCGCCGCGAGCTGGCTCTCCGTCCAGTCGCGCCAGTGGCCCTGCCGTTCGAACCAGCTGGCCAGCAGCTGGGCGAGCTGCCAGATGTGGCCCTCGTGCTGCGTGCGGGTCGCGTAGGCCAGCACCGCCAGCAGCACCGGACGCTCCGTGCGCAGCCAGGCCATGGCCGACCGCCGGTCGGTGGGGCGGACCGGGGTGACCCCGGGCTGGAGGCCCGTCAGCGGCGGCCGGGTCCGGTGCGGGTCGAGCAGCAGCACGGCGGCGTACGCGCTGTGCAGGTAGTGGTCGAGCAGCCGCCGGGTGACGGTGCAGCGCTCGGCGTCGCTGTCGTGTGCCTGGGTCAGCTCCCCGGCGTAGGCGCGCAGCAGGTCGTGGATGCTGAACCGGCGCGGGGCGTGCTCGGTCAGCAGGTGGGCGCTGAGCAGTTCGGCCAGCAGCTGGCGGGCCCGCGGCCGCGGCACCCCGGCCAGGCTGGCCACCGCGGGGGTGCTGATGTCCGGCCCCGGGTGCAGGGCGAGCAGCCGGAACAGTCGGGCCGCCGGCGGACTCAGCGTCTGGTAGGACCAGGAGAAGACGGTCCGCACGTCGGTGGTGGTGTCCCCGCCGGCGAACGCGTCGAGCGCGCCCTGGGCCTCGCGCAGCTCGTCGGCGAGCGCGTCGAGTGGAAAGGTCGGCGCCGCCGCGGCCCGCGCCGCCACGACGGCCAACGCCAGGGGCAGCCGGGCGCAGCGGGTGATGATGTCGTCCACCGCCGAGCGCTGGGTGGCCGTACGGTCGGACCCGAGCCGGTTGGCCAGCAGCCGCCGGGTCTCGGCGATGGTCGGCAGGTCGAGCACCAACGAGTGCGCGCCCTCCACGACCACCAGGCCGGAGAGCTGGTTGCGGCTGGTCACCACCACCAGGCAGCCGGGCGAGCTGGGCAGCAGCGGGCGCACCTGCTCGGCGTCGCGGGCGTTGTCGAGCAGCACCAGCACCCGCTTGTCCGCCAGCAGGCTCCGGTAGAGGCCCACCTGCCCGTCGAGACTGGCCGGGATCCGGTGGGCGGGCACCTGCAGCGCGTCGAGGAAGCCCCGGAGGGCCTCGCCCGGGCTCATCGCCGATCCCGTCACGTCGAAGCCCCGAAGGTTGACGTAGAGCTGCCCGTCGGGAAACCGGTGCCGGGCGCGGTGGGCCCAGTGCACGGCCAGGGCGGTCTTGCCCACGCCGGCGGTGCCGGACAGGACCGCGACGACGACGGGACCGGAGCGTCGGTCGGCGGCGTCGGCCAGTCCGTCCAGCCGGGCCAGCAGGGCGTCGCGGCCGGTGAAGCCCTGCCCGGCCGGCGGGAGCTGGGCCGGCGTGCAGGGCGGGAGCGGACCGCGGCGGGCCGGCGCCGGTGCGGCCTGCCGGTCGGCCGGCCCCGGGGGCGGTGCGTCGGGGTCGCCGCGCAGCAGTGCCTGGTGCACCCGCCGCAGCTCGCTGCCCGGCTCGGTGCCCAGTTCCTCGACGAGCCGGCGGCGTACGCGGGCGAAGCAGTCCAGCGCCTCGGCGCCCCGCCCGGCCTGGTGCAGCGCCCGCATGAGCTGCGCCGCGAGCGGTTCGCTGAGCGGATGCTCCTTGAGCAGCCCGCGCAGTTCGTCGACGACGGCGTTGGCCCGGCCCAGTCGCAGCTCGGCCGGGGCCAGGGCCAGGACGGCGGCGAGCCGCTGCTGGGCGAGGGTCTCCCCGACCTGCTCCACCCAACTGCCGGAGAGGCCGGCCAGCGGCGTGCCACGCCAGAGGCGCAGCGCGGCGCGCAGCAGGCGTGCCCGTTCGGTGTCCGCCAGGCCCGGGGCGCGGCCCTGCTCCACCAGGCGCAGGAACCGGTGCAGGTCGATCCGGTCGAGGTCGACGGAGAGGGTGTACGCGCCGGCGCGGTAGCTGAGGTCGGCGGACGTCCCGTCGGCCTGGGCCGCCTGCGCCAGCAGTCGCCGCAGCCGGGTCACGTAGGTGTGCAGGGCGCCGCGTACCTGCCGGGGCGCCTGGTCCCAGACCCGGTCGATGAGCTCCGCCACCGGCACGGGGCGACCGGCGTCCACCAGCAGGGCGGCCAACACCGTGCGTTGCTTGCGCGGCCCCGCGTCGAACTGCATTCCGGCGGCCCGCAACTCCACGGGACCGAGCAGATTCAGCTCAGGCACATCCCACCCCCACCATCGCAGGGCCAGCATCCGGAAACAGCGATCCCAGAAAAGATACATCGACGGGCATCTTAGTAAAGCTGGCCCCTTCTCGATTCAAGGATTGGTTTGGCGCAAATCAAGTACGGTGGCCCATGGTCGTTCCATGCGCAGAGACGACGGATCAGTCGATATCGACCCGGCGGATCGCGGCGGCCGTACGGCAATGGGTCGCCGAGGCCGCCTGCGGCACGCGGTCCTCGTCGGCGTCCTGCTGGTGGCGACCGGCGTCGGCGTCGTGGTGACATTCCGCAGCGGCGCCCGGGAGTCCGTGGCCGTGCTCGCCAGGGCCAGTTCGGTGCCGTATCTGCTGGCCGCGGTCGGTACCTCCGTGCTGGGACTGTGGCTCGCGATGGCCGCCTGGCGGCGGATACTGGCTGACGTCGCGCACCGCCCCGGCCTTGTCGACAGTGCGCGGATCTATTTCGTCTCACTGTTGGGCAAGTTCATTCCCGGACCGATCTGGGGCCTGTTGGTGCAGATCGAGATGGGCCGCACCCTGGGCATACGGGGCGGCTCCATGACAATCGGCTTCTTTCTCAACCTCGGCGTGACGTTGCTGTGCGGCGCGACGGTGGGAATGGTCGTGGCCCCGACCGTGCTGGGCGGACAGGCCCTCTGGCTGACCGTGCCACTGGCCGTGACCGTCGCCTGTTTCGCCTGGCCGGCGCTGGTGAACCAGGCGGTGACCCGGGTCCTGCGGGTGCTGCGGCGCCGTCGCCCCGCACCGGACGCGCCGGCCGTGGCCGAGGCCGGCCCGAGGGCCGTACGGGTCGCCATCGCGCTCAGCCTCGCCTCCTGGACCGTCTACGGCCTCCACGTGTGGATCATCGTGACCCTGCTCGGCGCCCCGCCGCTGCGATCCCTGCCGGTGGCGGTGGGCGCCTTCGGCCTGGCCGCGGTGGCGGGCGGGTTCGCGGTGCTCCTGCCGGACGGTTGGGGCGCCCGGGAAGCGGTGCTGGTCCTCGCCCTGGCCAGCGTCCTGCCCTGGCCGGTGGCGGGGGTGGCCGCGGTGACCAGCCGACTGGTCGTGCTGGTCAGCGAGGTGGGCCTCGCCGGGATCGCCATGCTCGTCGGCCGGGTGCTGCGGGCCCGGCAGGCCACGGACGCCACCGGCACCAGCCCCGCCGCCCCGGACCGTGCCGCCCACGTCGCACCCGCGCCGGACCCGCCGCGTCCCGCCCGACCCGACGCCGCCCACCCGATCCGACGATGAGAGGAGACCCGATGCCCCAGCTCATGACCATCGACGACTGCGAACAGCTCAGCGTCAAGCAGGTGCACGACCTCTACCGGCGCTACGTCAGCCGCAGCCAGGTGTCACTGATGACCACCTTCGGCTTCGGACGGGAGCTGGTCGACCGCGCCGAGGGCCCCTGGGTCCACATGCGCGACGGCACCCGGGTGCTCGACTTCTCCGGCGGCGTCGGGGTGCTCAACCACGGGCACAACCATCCCCGGATCCTGGCGGCCCGCCGCCGGTTCGCCGAGGCCCGGCGGATGGAGGTGCACAAGGCGTTCTTCTCGCCGTACCTGGCCGCGCTCAGTCACAACGTCGCCGAACTGCTCCCCGGCGACCTGAACATCTCGTACTTCCCCAACTCTGGGGCCGAGGCCAACGAGGGCGCCATCAAGATGGCGTACAAGTACCACGGCGGCAAGCGGAACACGATCCTGCGGGCCGACATCAGCTTCCACGGCAAGACCCTCGGCTCGGGCAGCCTCACCGGGTCGCTGGAGAACCACTTCCGCTTCCCCGGCCTGCCGGGGATCGTCGTCCACCCGTACGGCGACGTCGAGGCGGTGCGCGCCGCGGTGGCCGCCGCGCGTACGGCGGACGGTGGCTGCGACGTCTACGCGATCCTCGTCGAGCCGTTCAGCGCCTCCACCATGCGCTACTGGCCGGAGGCGGCGCTGCGGGAGCTGCGGGAGCTGTGCACCGCCGAGGACATCGTGCTGATCTTCGACGAGATCTACACCGGCTGGGGCAAGACCGGCGCCCTGTTCTACTTCATGCGCCACCCCGGGCTGGTGCCGGACATCCTCACGTACTCCAAGTCGCTCGGCGGCGGCAAGGCCTCCATCTCCGGCTACACCGCCCGGGAGCCGGTGTTCCGGCAGGCGTACGACCGGCTCAACGACGTCATCCTGCACAGCACCACCTACTACGGCTTCGGCGAGGAGACCGCCACCGCGATCGAGGCGGTCAACATCGTCGTCGAGGACGACTACCCGGGCCGGGCGCGGGAGATCGAGAGCCTGCTCGTCCCCGGCCTGGAGCGGATCGCCAAGGACCACCCGGACGCGGTGGAGCGGGTCAGCGGCGTCGGCGCCCTGCACGGGGTGTTCCTGGACAACGGCCCCAAGCTGCTGAACCTGGCCAGCCGGCTGGCCCCCGGCTTCTCCGGCGACCCCCGGTTCGGCACCAAGCTGATCACCCTGTCGGTGATCGCCCACCTCTACCGCGAGCACAAGATCATGACCTACTACAGCCCCAACGGGCAGAACCCGCTGATGGTGGCCCCGACGCTCAGCGCCGGGCCGGCGGAGGTCGAGTACTTCCTGGACGCCCTCGACGCCACGCTGTCCCGGGGACTGACCCGGCTGCTCACCGGCTTCGTGAAGGAGAAGGTGGGGGCGGCGTGGTGAGCCGGGTGGTGGTGACCGGCGGCTGCGGCATGCTCGGCGGCAACCTGGTCGAGCGGCTGCGCGCCGAGGGGCACCGGACGCACGCGGTCGACCTGCGGCCGGGACCGGACGGCACGGAACACACCGTGGCCGACGTACGCGACGCCGCCGCGATGCGGCGGGTGATGGCCGGCGCGGACGTCGTCGTGCACACCGCCGCCGCCCTGCCCAGCTATCCCGAGGCGGAGATCCGGTCGGTGATCGTGGAGGGCACCCGCACGGTGCTGGCCAGCGCGGTGGCCGCCGGCGTACCGCGGGTGGTGCACATCTCCTCCACCGCCGTGTACGGCCTGCCGAAGGTCGTGCCGACGACCGAGGAGTACCCGCGCGAGCCGGTCGACGTCTACAGCGGCGCGAAGGCCGACGCCGAACGGGTCTGCGACGAGTTCCGGGCGCGCGGGTTGTGCCTGCCGGTCCTGCGGCCCAAGACGTTCGTCGGCCCGGGCCGGATGGGCCTGTTCGCCATGCTGTTCGAGTGGGCCGACGAGGGGCGCAACTTCCCGGTCCTCGGCCGGGGCGACGTGCGCATCCAGATGTGCGCGATGGACGACCTGGTCGACGCCGTGCTGCTCACGCTGGCCGCGCCCGACGAGGTCGCCAACGACACCTACAACATCGCCGCCGCCGAGTTCGGCACGATCCGGGAGGACTTCCAGGCCGTGCTCGACGCCGCCGGCCACGGCAGGCGGGTGGTCTCGATCCCCGCCCGCCCGGCCGTCGCGGCGCTCGGGCTGCTCCGGGCGGCCCACATCTCCCCGGTGTACGACCGGCTGCTGCACAAGCTCCTCGCCGACTCGTACGTCAGCATCGACCGGGCCCGCAAGCAGCTCGGCTTCGAGCCCCGCTACTCCAACCGGGACGCGGTGCTGGCCGCGTACCGGTGGTGGCGCGAGCAGCGCGCCGCCGGCCGGCCCGAGCGGGCCGGGACGACCTCCCGGGAGCCCTGGCGTCAGGGCGCCCTCTCGCTGGCGAAGGTCTTCTTCTAGTGGTGGCCCGTGGCGTCGCCGGTGCCGGCGGGGCCCACGCGCTCGGTGTCGTCCCATCTGGAGATCCCATGCGTGCTACCGAGTCCGCCGTCCACCTCGGCGGCGCGGCGCCCGGGACGACCGTCGCCGACGGTCGCCCCGGGCCGTCCGCCGAGCCCGGCCCGCCCGGCGTCGACGGCACCGCCGTCCTCGACCTCGGCCCACCTGTCACGCCGACCGGGCTGGCCCGCCTGGCCCGGCTGCCCGGCGCGCTGGCCGTCCTGCTGCGGCCCGGACAGTGGCCGAAGAACGTGCTCGTGGTCCCGGTCGCGCTGCTCACCGCCGGGGCGTGGACCCCGGCGACGCTGGCCCGGCTCGGCTGGGCGGTGCTGGCCTTCACGCTCGCCTCGGCGCTGGTCTACGTCGTCAACGACGTGGTCGACCGGGACCGCGACCGCCGGCATCCCGTCAAGCGGCACCGCCCCGTCGCCTCGGGGCTGGTGCCGGTGCCGGTGGCCTGGGCGGTCGCGGTCGGGCTGGCCGGCCTGCTCGCCGCGACCGTGGCCCGGGCACCGGGGCTGTTCTGGCCGCTGTGGCTGTACCTGGGCCTCAACGTCGCCTACAGCCTGCGGCTCAAGCAGGTGCCGCTGGTCGACGTGTTCACCCTCGCCGCCGGGTTCGTGCTCCGCGCCCTGCAGGGGTACGCCGTCACCGGGCTGGCCGTCTCCGGCTGGCTGCTGACATGCGTCTTCGCCATCTGCCTCGTGCTCGCCCTCGGCAAGCGCCGGCACGAGATCATGGTCGCCGGCGCCGAGCACCGGCCCGCCCTGGTCGGCTACACCGTCCACCTGATCGACAACCTGGTCCTGCTCAACGCGGCCGTCGCGGTGACGACCTACCTGCTGTTCCTGGACTCCGACGCCGGCGCCACCCGGTACGGCCCGCTGCTGTCGGCGCCGTTCGCGATGTTCGGGATCTCCCGCTACCTGCAACTCCTCCTGGTGCACCGCCAGGGCGGCGATCCCACCCGCATCCTGGTGCGCGACCGCGCGATGCTCGTCAACGCGTTGATGTGGGCCGCGTTCGTCGCCGGGCCCCTGCTGGCCTCCCGCTGACAAACCACACGTTCCCCCGAGGTGATCCGCGTGCGTCCCCTGGTCTCGGTCATCGTCCCCAACTACAACTACGCGCCGTCCCTGCCGCTGTGCCTGCGTGCGCTGCTGAACCAGACGTACCATCCGGTGGAGATCATCGTCGTGGACGACTGCAGCACCGACGACTCCGTCGACGTCGCCCACGCCCTCGGCGTGCGGGTGATCCGCCGTACCGAGAACGGAGGGTGCGCGGCCGCCCGCAACACCGGCGCGGCCGAGGCCCGCGGCGAGATCCTCTTCCTCGTCGACTCCGACGTCATGGTCGCGCCGGACGCCATCGAGAAGGCGGTGGCCATCCTGGAGTCCGATCCCAGGGTCGGCGCCGTCTGCGGCATCGCCGACCCCGTCCCGCTGATCCGCGACAGCCTGCTGGAGGAGTACCGGGCGCTGCAGTTCCACCACTGGTCGGCCAGCTCGGAGGGGGACGTCTCCTTCCTGTTCCCGGCCATGTGCGCCATCCCGGCGAAGGTGTTCGCCGAGATCGGGGAGTTCAACGCCCGGCTCAAGCAGACCGAGGAGGTCGACTACGGCTACCGCCTCTCCCAGCGCTACCGCCTCCTGCTCACCTCCGCCGTGCGCGGCCGGCACGACCACGACCACGACCTGCGTACGCTGCTGCGCAAGCTCTTCCACCGGGGCCGCGCCCGCATCCCGCTCTACGCCCGGGTACGCCGCTTCGCCAAGGGCTTCGAGACCGGCAGCCGCGCCTGGGGCAGTCTCGCCGCGCTCGGCGCCGTGGTGGCCGCCGGGCTGCCGCTGCTGCTCGGTCCGGCGTGGACGGTGCTGCCGGTCGGCCTGCTCGCCGCCTCGGTCGCCGCCGACGCCGGGATGTACCGCTTCGTGCTGTCCCGACGGGGCCCGGCCTTCCTGGCCTACTTCACCGCGGTGCACTTCCTGGTGAACGTGACCATCGCGGTGGCCGCCGGCACCGGGGTCCTCCAGTGGCTGCTGTCGGACCGCTTCCGCCGGCTGTACGACACCACCCCGCTCGCCTCCCGGGAGCCGGCGGTATGACCACCCTCACCGACCTTCCCGCCGTACCGGGGGCCGTCGCCCGGCCCCGACGGCGCCCGGGCCGGGCCGTCTCGCGCTGGTCCGCCCGGGCCGTGGTGGCGCTCGCCGCGACCTGGCTGGCCTTCGTCCTGGCCCACCTCGCACTGACCGGCCGGTTCTGGTTCTGGGTCCTGCCCGACCTGGTGCCGCCGCCGGTCTACGCGCTGGCGCCGGCGGCGCTGCTGCTGGTCGCCGGGCTCGGCGCGCTGCCGCCCGGCCGCCGCCGGGACCGGCGCTGGGTCCAGGTCACCGCCGGCCTGTCCGCCGTCGCGCTGCTGCTCGGCGCCGGGCAGAGCGGACTGCACCCGGGCGCGCTCGTCGCCGGGCGGCAGCCGGCCGTCCCGCCGGACGCCATCCGGGTCTTCTCGTGGAACACCAACTACTGGGACAACACCGACGACCCGGACCACTTCTACCGGTTCCTCGCCGCCCGCCACGCCGACGTGTACGTCCTGCAGGAGTACATGAACTGGGTCGGCCCGCAGCCGCTGCCGATCGACGACCTCGCCCGGCTGCGCCGCGAGTTCCCCGACCACTACCTGGCCGCCTGCAACGGGCTGATCACGATCTCCCGGTTCCCGGTCGTCGCCGCCCGGACCACCGACACCGCCGGTGAGCACGAGGCCTCCTGGCACCGGCAGTTCCCGGGGCAGCCGCTGACCCGCCGGGCGTTCCGCGTGGACCTGCGCGTCGGCGAGCGCACCGTGTCGGTCTACAACCTGCACGTCCCGTTGCAGCTCGGCGAGCGGAAGCTGCTCACCGCGAACTTCTACCGGGACGTCCGGGCCCGGGTGGAGCACCGGGCCGACGAGTTCGCCGCTTTGCGCCGCGACCTCGCCGCCAACGACAACCCGCTGCTGGTCGCCGGGGACTTCAACACCACGGCGGCCATGGGCGACCTGCGCTGGCTGCGCGGCAGGCTCGACGACCCGGCGACCGCCGGGCGGTTCCTCTACCCGGCCACCTGGCCGGTCAGCGGCCCGGCCTCGGCCGTGCACGTGCCGTTCGACACGCCGCCGCTGTGGCGGCTGGACTGGGCGTTCACCCAGCGGATGCGGGCCTACCGGTACGACCTGCGCGACCCGGAGAGGCTCTCGGACCACCGCGGGCAGGAGATGGTGCTCGCCCCCACCGGGGGACCGACCTCGGCCGCCCCACCGGTGGGTCCGCCGGGCGTGGTGCCGGTGGCCGGCTGCGCCGCCGACCAGCTCGCGGGGTACAAGTGATGGCCGGCCTCCGTTCGCGGCTGCGGCCGGGCACGGCGGCGGGGGCGCTGGCGCTGGCCGTACCGATCGCCGTCGCGGCCGTGGTGACCCACCGCGCCACCGGCCGGTACTGGGGCGACCTGGCCGCCTACCGGGCGGGGGCGCGGGCGGCGACGGCCGGCGACGGGAACCTGTACGACCTCGTCCTGCGCGGTGTCGTGCCCGGCGTCGACCTGGCCTTCGTCTACCCGCCGTTCCCGGCGCTGCTGCTACGCCCGCTCGCCGCGGTCAGCTTCGACGCCGGCATCGCGTTGTGGACCCTGCTGTCGGTGCTCGCGCTGGCCGCGGTGGTCGCCCGCGCGCTGCGCCTGCTGGCCCCGGGAACGCCCGAGCGGCGGCACGCGCTGCTGACCCTCGGCGGCACCGTCGCCGCGCTGCCGACGTTCCCGGTCTCCGGGCACCTCCAGGCCGGCCAGGTCGGGCTGTTCCTGATGCTGGTGGTGCTGCTCGACCTCACCGGCGATCCGGACCGGTGGTGGCGCGGCCTCGGCGTCGGGCTCGCCGCCGGAGTCAAGCTCACGCCCCTGATCTTCGTCGCCTACCTGCTGGTCACCCGCCGGTTCCGGGCCGCGCTGGCCGCCGCCGGGACCTTCCTGGCCACGATCGCCGTCGGGTACGCCTGGCACCCCGCCGACTCGACGCGGTTCTGGTCCGGCGCGGCCGTCGAGACCGGACGGATCAACGCCGACCCCCGGTGGGTGTTCAACCAGTCGCTGCACGGGGCGTTGGCCAGGATCGGCGACACGGCCACCCCGCCCCGGGTGCTCTGGCTGCTGCTGGCGGCGTTCGTCGGGGTCGCCGGCCTCGCCCTGGCGGCCCGGGCCGCGCGCGCCGGCGACGAGCTCCTCGGCGTGCTGACCTGCGCGCTGACCGGCGTGCTGGTCTCCCCGATCTCCTGGCACCACCACTGGGTCTGGTTCGTGCCGGCCCTGCTGCTGCTCGCCGTCCGCTCCTGGCCCGCCCGCCGCCGGGCCGGGCTGGTCACCGCCGGCGGAGTCTGGCTCGGCCTCGTCGCCAGCACCGGCTGGGTCGTCCTGCTGCTGCGCGGCGACGACCTGCACTTCCACGGCGCGGGCCTGCTGATCGCCAACGGGTACGTGCTGGTGGGCCTGCTGGCCCTGGCCGCCGTCGCGTACCACCTGCACCGGCCCCACCGACCCCCCGCGCCGACCGGCGGCCGCGCCGACCGGACGGCCACGCCCGCTCCGCTCCGGACCGGAGGTGCCCGATGATCCCGTCGCGACGGCCCCCGGTCGACGTGGAACTCGTCATTCCCGCGTTCAACGAGGCGCTCCGGCTGCCCCGGACCCTCCAGGCGGCGGTGGCCTTCCTCGCCCGCGCCCCGTGGAGCTCCCGGCTCGTCGTCGTCGACAACGGCAGCACCGACGACACGGCGGCGGTGGCCCGGCGGCTCGCCCCGACCGGGCTGGTCGAGGTGATCGGCTGCACCCGGCCGGGCAAGGGCGCCGCCGTCCGCTGCGGCGTGCTGACCAGCACGGCCACCTGGGTCGGGTACGCCGACGCCGACCTGTCCACCCCGATCGACACGCTCACCGCCGCCCTGTCCCACCTGGAACGGGGCGCGGCGGCGGCCATCGCCTCCCGGCACGTGGCCGGGGCGAACCTGGTGGTCGCCCAGCGACCGCTGCGCCGCGTCGGCGGCGCCGCCTTCCGGGCGCTCACCTGGCGGCTGCTGCCGGGCATCCACGACACGCAGTGCGGTTTCAAGGTGTTCCGCCGGGAGGTCGTCCAGCGGGCGCTGATCCAGTGCCGGGACAGCGGCTTCGCCTTCGACGTGGAGCTGCTGCTGCGGATCCGCGCCGCCGGCGGCGAGATCGTCGAGGTGCCGGTGCGCTGGACCGACGACCGCGCCTCCCGGCTGAATCCGGCCCGGGACGGCCTCAACGCGTTCCGCTCGGTGCTCGGCATGAGGAGGGTTTTGCGTTGACGACGAGTGCGACGAACGGGTTCCCCGCCGGGCGACGGGCCGCCGGCCCGCTGCACGCCCGGCACGTCCTGATCCTGCATCCCCGCGACCCCCGGCATCCGGAGGCCGCCGGTCCGGAACGCTACCTGCACCACGTGGCCACCCGCTGGGCGGCGGACGGCGTCCAGGTCACCTGGCTCGCCGAACGCCCCGACGGGCTCGCCGAACGCGAGACGCTGGGCGGCGTCCGGGTCGTCCGCGGCGCCGGCCACCGGGGACGGGCAGCACGGCGGACCACGCGGAAGCTGCTGGTCGACACGCCGCTGGTCGACGCCGTCCTGCTCGGCGAGGACGCCCGGCGGCCCCGGCTGGACAGGTGGCCGCGGAGCGTCCCGGCGGTGCGGGTGGTGCACGACCCGGCCGCCGTGCCGGACCGCCGCCGGCGGTTCCCGGGCGAGCGCTGGGTCGCCGTGTCCCCCTCGGTACGTCGCGCCCTGCTTGCCTCGGCGCCGGCGCCCGGCCCGGTGTTCGTGGTGCCGCCGGGCGCCGACGACCCCGGGGAGCCGACCCGCCGACGCGCCGAGCGGCCGACCGTCGTGACCTGGCTGCCCCGCTGCCCGGACACCGCGCTGCTGGCGCTCTGGCACCTGGCGGCGGCCGCTGCCGTCCTGCCCGCGCTCCGGGTCGACGTCGTCGGCGAGGCGCCGCACCTGCCGCACGTACGCCGGGTCGCCCACGAGCACGGCCTGGCCGGCACCGTCACGTTCCACGGCGCGGTGGCCGGCGCACCGCTGACCGACCTGCTGACCCGGGCGTGGCTGGTGCTGGCCGCGCCCGGCGACACCGCGTGGTCGTACCCGGTCGTCGAGGCGGCCACGGCCGGGGTGCCCACGCTGGCCCCCGCGTCGGCGACCGCCAGGGACGCCGTGGTCGACGGGTTGACCGGCTGGGTGACGCCGGACGTCGAGAGCCTCGGCGGGGCCCTGACCCAGGCGCTGCAGGAACTCGCCGTCGACGAGCGCGCCGGCACCCTCGCCGCCGCCTGCCGGCAGTGGGCCGGCGTCCTCCGCTGGGACCGCACCGCCGACCTGCTGGCCGGCGTGCTCGGCGCCCGGCTCGACGAGGTCGCGGACGGCCGGACCGCCGGGCGGCGCACCGCCCGGCCCACGATCAGCGCCGTCGCCACCGTCCGCCCACCTGCCGGCGCCGCCCTGCGGCTGCGGGTCACCGACGAGGTCCGGCCCGCCGGGACGGACCCGGCCCCGGCCGAGCAGGTGGTCCTGCTGCACGGCTGCGACGAGGCCGACGCCCACTCGGCTCTGCACCGGCAGGGCGCCCACGTCACGTCCGTGCGGCTCGCGACCGACCTGGACCTGCTCGCCGGCCCCGGGGCCCACCTGCCCTCGACCGGCCGGGCCATCCCGGCGCCCGCCCTCGGCTGGTGGCCGCAGCCCGGTCTGGAACCGTGGCCGGCCCCGCCGCCGCCCGCCGCCGACGGGCTCAACGGCGTGGTCCAGCACGCCTGACCGTCGCCCTACGGACGCCTCTGCCCGTCGGCCAGCTCGCCCGGGACGGCGTCGGTGCTCGGCCTGGCGCGGAGCAGCGCGGCGCCGCCACCACTAGGGCGTGTCTCGTGGATCTTCGGGGCGGATCCGGTAGATAGATTGGCGTGTCTCGACGGCATGAGCTGACCGATGACGAGTGGGCGCTGCTGGCGCCGTTGCTGCCAGCGGATCCGCCGCGTGGGGGCCGGTGGCGTGACCATCGGACGACGGTCTCGGGGATCTTGTATCGGGAACGTACTGGGATTCCGTGGCGTGACCTGCCGGAGCGGTTCG
>NZ_JBDPMC010000066.1:0-37932 GCF_039871625.1 Micromonospora sp. B11E3
ACGCGGCCGGGCTTGGTCGTGTACGGACGTGGAGCCCGGCACCTGTGGGCTGCGAAGCGTCAACCACCCGGCGTGCCGCATGAGCGCCGCCAGGAATCTGCCCTCTTCAGGGGGCAGAGGAAGTCAAGACCTGCAGGAGCAGCTCTACATCGACACGCGCGACTGGTCACCGCTGCCGTTGACCGACCCGGAACGGCTGCGCCGCGAGTTCCCCGACTACCACGTCGCGGTCTCCGGGGAACTGGTGACACTGTCCCGGTTCCCGATCGTCCTGGAACGCCCCGTCGACCTGCGCCCCTGGCTGGCCCGACCGTGGCCGGACCTCCCGCCGGCCGACTCCCAGATGCCGGCCTACCACACGGTCAAGACGCTGCGCACCGACCTGCTGGTCGCCGGCCGCGTGGTCTCGTTCTACCTTCAGGCCGACCCGGCATTGCTGCGGGCGCGGCTGCATAAGCGAGCCGCGCGTTTTGACGCCAACGCCGCGTTTCCGATCAATGACGGGCTGCTGACTCGCTATCTTGAGAGCTTCGAGCCACCGTCGGGTGAGGGTGAGGAAGTCGTTGTGGTCAGCGATGGTTGACCAGACGGGCGGGGAAATCCGAGCCGCCCAGGAGACAGCCGTCGCCACGACGCTGGAAGTTGTTCTTTCCACCGAGGACGGCCTGTTTCTGCTTCGCGACGTTGCTGCCGACACCGGGGAGGAACAGCGCCCGCACGGCAGGACCGCGTGCGGTTCACCTCACCCACCAACGTCGTCGTTCTCGACGCCGACCTGGTCACGCTGCCCGACCCGCCCCGCATCGAGCTCGGGGCGGGGCCGGGCGGCTATGGCCTGGCCGTGGGACACGTGGGACGTACCGAGGTGCAGGACGCGGCCCGGCGGGTGAGCGACGAGACCAGCCGCGCCTCGGCGGAGGAGACCAGGGCGGCGTGGCGTTCTCTCGACGGCATCGAGCGGTATTTGATCCGCCTGTGGCCACTGGATGAAGGAGCCGCCTGACCCATCACGATTGGGATCGGGGCCACAATCTGGAGTGGACGGTCGACGCGGCTGGAAAGCGGTGCTGCGATTCACATCGCCGCCACGGCAATTCGGCGTTCCGCGACGACCGGGAGGTGGAATGCTGCGGCCATTTTTCCGGGTAGGTCGAACGATTGCGTGAGGAGTGCCGGAGGCGGGTCTTCAGCTGGAATGTTCACGTGGTCGGGGCGACCGTGTAGTTCCATGCCGGGGGCCCTTCTGGCGCCGGGGCGACCCGCCGGGTACCGCGACCGGTGCCGGCCATGACGCCGAGCTCGACCTCGTGACGGTCGGGTTCCCGGCCGCTGCGCTGCACCATCAGCGTGGAGCGGATGAGTTCGTTGATCCGGACCCAGCGCATGGTGATCGGCGGCAGGTAGCAGACGGAGATGAGCAGCCCGGTCTCGCCCGCGAGCTTCGTCATGGCGCGGCGCCAGGCTCGGCTGCCGGCCGCCCACACCGTGGTGTCGGCCACCACCAGGAGTTGGCCGCTCCATGCCGGCTGCCGTTCCCACCAGGTGCGGATCGCGCCCGCTGCCAGGGTCACCCTTCCGTCCTCGGCGTTGCGATCCGCCCCGTCGGCGATCGGGCCGGCCGCTTGGCGGCTCGTCGTCGCCGTGGCGGTGTCGGGTGGGCGGGCATCGCGCGGGTACGCCGTGTCCGGGGCGGCGGGGACACCGATCCCGTCGCGCCGGATGCTCACGGTCACCACCGGCTGCCGCGTGGCCAACCACTGACCCACCCGTTCGTTCACCCGCCGGTACTGCTCCCGCCGGTCGAGTTGGCTCTCGTGGCCCGCCGGGCGGGAGCCGGGGAAGAGGCGGAACCCGTTTTGCCGTAACAGGCTCGCCACCGACCAGGCGGATATGCGGTGGCCGCGGCGCTGCAGGTCCGCGGCGAGCGCACGGGTGGACGAGGCCGTCCACTGCAGGTGGGGTGTGGTGGCGGGGCCCGGTTCCATCAGGTCGAGGAGGGCCGGCAGCACCTCCGGGTTGCTCTCCGTGATCTTCTTGCGCCCGCCGCCCGGCCGGCGCAGGTTGCCGCGGCTCTGTTCGGGCCCCTGGAGCTCCCGGATCCCCTTGGACACGGTGTGCGGGTGTACGCCCACGGCGCGGGCGATCCGGCGGGCTCCGCCCTGGCCGAGGGAGACGGCGCGGGCGGCCAGTACCAGCCGGCGCTGGCGCTCGTCCAGATGCGGTTCGAGAAGGCGGAACTCCTTAAGGAAGCTTTCCGGTACGTCACTCATCGGCCTCGGCACCCTCCCCGTGAATGCCACCGCCGCAACCATAGCGAAGTCCATCGGTGTTCATCGAACTGAAAAGCAACTTATTTTCTCGCACAGGGGGCGTTGGGGTGTCCGTCCCGCCGAAATGCAGGGGGGCGTCCGGAAGGTTGCCAATCGTGCGGGTAAATGTTCGGTGTCGGCGCGTTTCCCGTCGTGCTAATTGCTAGGGGACTGTCTCGGAGGGAGCGGCATGCGCGGGGAGGGCTTAAACGTGTCTACGACCGAGCCGAAGTTATGGCCCCTGCTGCCGGCCCAGTCGGGAGTGTGGCTGGCCGAGTCGCTGGGCTCCGGCGTCGCGTCCCGCAGCATCAGCGACCGCATCGACCTCTTCGGCCCGGTCGACCGGGACGCCATGGCCGCCGCGCACCGGCAGGTGGAGCGGGAGGCGGAGGCGCTGCGTCTGCGGTTCGCGGCGACGGCGGACGGGCCGGTGCAGTACGTGGACCCGGCGGCCGCCACACCGCTGCGGTTCGTGGACGTCTGTGCCGCGGCCGACCCGGAGCGGGCGGCGGCGGACTGGATGGAGGCCGACACCGCCGCCCCGGTCGACGTCTTCGGCTCCGGCCTGTGCACCACCGCGCTGCTGCGGCTCGGGCCCTCGCACCACGTCCTCTACCGCCGGGTGCACCACCTGGTGATCGACGGCTGGAGCCTGGCCGCGCTGCACCGCCGTACCGCCGAGCTCTACACCGCCTTCGTCGCGGCGCCCGCCGCCGGCGAGGCCGGGGTGGGCCGGCCGTTCCCGCCGTACCAGGTCCTCGTCGACGCCGAGGCCGGCTACCGAGCGAGCCCCCGACACGAGCAGGACCGGGCGTTCTGGGCGGAGCGCCTGCGTGACCTGCCGGAACCGGTGCGGCTGGCCGGCCGGCGGTACGCGCGGTCCGGCACCGTCGTGCGGCAGCGTGCCGCCGTCCCCGCCGACCTCCTGGCCCGGCTACGGGCCGCCGCGGCCCGCTTCGGGGTCGGCTGGTCCGAGCTGGCCGTCGGGTTGGTGAGCGCGTACGTGGCGCGCATGACCGGAGCGGACGACCTGGTGGTCGGGATGCCCGTGACCGCCAGGGTCAGCCGCGCCGAGCGTGCGGTGCCCGGCATGACGACGAACGGGATGCCGCTTCGGCTGCGGCTGACCTCGGAGGCGAAGCTCGGCGACCTCCTGACGTCGGTCGCCGTGGAACTGCGCGAAGCCCTGCTGCACAGCCGGTACCCCACCACCCGCATGATCGCCGATCTGGGCCTGACCGGCACGGGACGCGCGTTGTGGGGTCCGATCGTCAACGTGATGGGGACGGACACGCCGCTGGACTTCGCCGGTCGACAGTCCGCCCTCCGAACGCTGTCGAAGCCCGACATCGAGGACTTCTCCGCGATCTTCTTCCAGCTTCCCGACGGCGGCGTCGAACTGATCCTCGACGCCGACGCGGGCGGCTACTCGGCCGCCGAACTCGGCGCCCACCTGCGGCGGCTGCTCGTCTTCCTCGACGCCGCCGCGGCCGCCAACCCGGCGACCGCGGTGGCCGACGTCCCGATGGTCGACGAGGCGGAGCTGCGCCGCCTGCGGGACCTCGGCACCGGTCCGAGCCACGACATCCCCGACATCGGCGTGCACCAGATGGTGGAGGAGTGGGCCGACCGCACGCCGGACGCGCCGGCGCTGCACTACGCGGACACCGTCGTCACGTACCGCGCCCTGGACGAACGCGCCAACCAGCTGGCGCGTCTCCTGGTCGCCCGCGGTGTCGGACCGGGACGGACGGTCGGCCTGGCCCTGCCCCGCTGCCCGGACCTCGTCGTCGCGGCGCTGGCGGTGCTGAAGACCGGGGCGGCCTTCCTCTCCCTGGACACCGCCTACCCCGCGCCACGCATCGCGTTCATGGTGGCCGACGCCGAGCTGAGCGTCGTCCTGGCGCACGAGGACACCGCCGCCGTCGCGGGCGACGGTGTCGGGATCCTGGTCCTGGACGCGCCGACGACCGGGGCGGCGCTGGCCGCGGAGTCGCCGAAGCGGCTCACCGACGCCGACCGGCTCGCGCCGTTCTCGCCGCGGTCGCCCGCGTACCTGATCTACACCTCCGGTTCCACCGGCACCCCGAAGGCGGTCGTGGTGGCGCACCGGGGCGTGGTGAACGTGACCAACGCGATGGTCGACCGCCTCGGGCCCGGGCCGGGCCGGCGCACCCTGCAGTTCGCCTCGCCGAGTTTCGACGCCTTCGTCGGCGAGATGACCCAGTCGATCTTCCTGGGCGGCACGCTGGTGGGCGCGCCCCAGGAGCAGCTCGCTCCGGGCCCCGACCTGGCGGCGCTGCTGCACCGGCAGCGGGTGAACGACGTGGTGCTCGTACCGTCGGTCCTCGCCCAGCTGGCGCCGGCGGACCTGCCGCCCGGGACGACCGTCTCCATCGTGGGGGAGGCCGCGGCGCCCACGGTCGTCGAGCGGTTCGCCCCGGTCTGCCGGCTCATCAACGGCTACGGCCCGACCGAGGGCACCATCTCGACCGCGATGAGCCAGCCGCTGTCCCCGGCCGACGCCACCCCGCCGATCGGTACCCCGCTGCGGAATCTGCGCGTCTACGTGCTCGACGACCGGCTGCGGCCGGTGCCGGTCGGCGCGGTGGGGGAGCTGTACATCGGCGGCGCGGGCGTCGCGTTGGGCTACCTGAACAAGCCCGGGCTGACCGGCGGGCGGTTCCTGCCCGACCCCTTCGCCGGACGCGACGCGCGGATGTACCGCAGCGGGGACCTGGTGCGGTGGAACGCCGACGGGCAGCTCCAGTTCGTCGGCCGCGACGACGGCCAGGCGAAGGTCAACGGGTTCCGCATCGAGCTCGGCGAGGTGGAGGCGGCCCTGGTCCGGTTGCCCGGCGTGGCGCGGGCGGCGGCGACGGTGCACGAGGACCCGACCGGCGAGCGGCGCCTGCTCGGCTACGTCGTGCCGGCCCCCGGCGCCCGGCTCGACCCGCGTGAACTGCGGCGGGCGCTGGGCAACGACCTCCCGTCCCACCTCGTGCCCCAGCTGCTGGGCGTGCTCGACGACCTGCCGCTGACCCGCAGCGGGAAGCTGGACCGGCGGGCCCTGCCGGACCTGCGCGGCGCCGGCGAACCAGCCCGCCGGCCGCCGCGCGGCCCGGTGCAGGAGGCGGTCGCCGCCGCCTTCTGCGAGGTACTCCAGATTCCCGCGATCGCCCTGCGGGACAACTTCTTCGAGTTGGGTGGCCATTCGCTGTCGGCGACGCGGCTCGTCGGCCGGCTCCGGAGCCGCTTCGGGGTGCAACTCGGCGTCCGGGAGCTCTTCCGGAACCTGACCGTGGCGGCGGTCGCCGAGCAGGTCGCCGCCACGGTCGGCGCGGACTGGGGCCGGGAGCCGCTGGTGCCGCTGCGCACGGCCGGCGGCCGGGAGCCGCTGTTCTGCGTCGCCGCGCCCGGCACGGACCCGTGGGTGTATCTGCGCCTGGCCCCCCACCTGCCGGACCGCCCGCTGTACGGCCTGCGCACCCCGGCCCCGGACGCCGGCGACGTCGTCGCCGCGCACGTCGAGCGCATCCGGGCGACGGGCGTGCCCGGCCCGTACCACCTCCTCGGCGTGGGCGGCGGCGCCGAACTCGCCCGACGGATCGCCGCCGCGCTGCCCGGCGGGGACGCGCCACCGGGGACGGTGGTGCTGGTGGAGGGGGCGGGTACCGGCGGACCGACGTACCGCGGCGACACCGTCGTCGTCACGAGACAGGAGCTCGGCGGACCGGAGGAACCGTTCGAGCCGGAGCCGCTCGCCCGCCTCGGGGAGATCCTGCGCTCCGCACTGGACCGCCTGACCGCGACCGCCGCCGGCGCCCCGGACGGGGAGAGTGGCCGGCGGCAGAAGGTGACGGGCTGATGACGACCGTCGACGATCAGCAGCCTCGCAGCGGCGCCGGCCCCGTGGCCCTGGCGGAGCTGCGAGGCGAGTTCAGGCACCTGCGTACCGCGATCAACAACCGCACGTTCGCCGCGAAGCTGGCCCTCTGCGCCGCGCTGACCGGCGGCGGAGCGGCGATCGCGCTGCATCCGGCGCTCTGGAGCCGCGTCGTCGGCGTGGTGCTTCTCGGGTGCATGTTCGCCCACGCCGCGGAACTGCAGCACCAGACCCTGCACAGCCTCGGGTTCCGCAACCGACGGGCCAACACGGTGGCCGGCATCGTGCTCGGCGTACCCATGCTGATCTCGTTCGCCGCCTACCGCGCGACCCACATGCGGCACCACCGCGACCTGGGTACGCCGGAGAACCGGGAGTTCTTCGACTACGGCGACCAGTACGGCGCGGACGGCCGGCGTTCCCGGTGGCGTACCGCGCTGACCTGGACCGTCCGCTTCACGATGCTCCACTTCTACCGGCTCTTCCTGGTCAACGCCGCGCGGGCCGCGCTGCGCCGCGACTACGCCGGCGAGTCGGCGGCCACGTCCCGGCGCATCCGGCGCGACCACCACGTCATCCTCGCGGCCGTCCTGGCGATGACGGCGCTCTCGGTCGCGTTGCGCGACCCCGTCGTGCTGTGGGTGTGGATCCTTCCGCTGCTGCTGGTGGCCGGCCCGGTGCACGCGGCCATCGAGCTGCCGGAGCACTTCCGCTGCGAGACCCTCAGCGAGGACCCGTTCGCCAACACCCGCACCATCCGGTCGAACCGCCTGATGACGTGGTTCACCAACGGCAACAACTTCCACGTCGAGCACCACCTCATGCCCAACCTGCCGATCGAACGGCTGCCGGAGCTGCACGCCGAGGTGCGGCCGGGACTGAAGTACTTCCACACCAGCTACGTGGACTTCTTCCGAAAGGTGGTGCGCGGCTGATGGCCGACGTGACGTGCTTCCGGGTGGCGGAGTCGCCGGAGGACTGGGACGCCGTGATCCGGCTGCGTGAGGCGGTGTACGTGCACGACCAGTCCCGCCTCACGGACGTCGCCGACACGGCGACCACGTTCGACCGGTTCGACGGGTACGCCAGCTACATCCTGGCCGAGGACGAGACGGGGGCGATCGGCACGATCAAGGTGGTGCCCGACGGCGAGATCGGCCTGCCGTGCGACGACGTCGTCGACCTCGGCGCCCTGCGCCGGCCGGGGCACCGGCTGGTGGAGTTCGGCCACCTGATGACGCTGCCGCGCATCCGGCAGCAGTCGGTCGGCATGGCCCTCATGCGGGAGGCGCTGGTGTACAGCGTCACGCGGCACCGCGCCACCCACGTGCTCGGCGACTTCTTCGCCGACGAGGACACCGGCGGCCTGCGCCCGTTCTACCTGGAGGTCGGCTTCGTGGCGCTGACCCCGCCGTACGCGGACGAACGGTTCCACAACGCCCCGCTGAGCGTCGTGGGCGCCCTCGACGTCGAGGCCGCCGCGCGCCGGTGCCACACCGAGGAGGGCCGGGCCAGCCGGCTCCTGCAGTACTTCTTCGCCGACTACCACGCGTACGCCGCCGCGGCCTGACAGGTACAGGGGACGGAGCCACCGTGCGATCACACCGACAGCGACTCGCCGAGTCGAAGGCGGCACACAACCATCCCACCTACGCCACGATGTCCTTCGTCATGGGCTGCGGCGTCCAGGGCGAGGGAACGGAGAGCTTCGTCGCCGACGAGGACGGGGGTCGCCTGCTGGCCCTGTTCGACCAGTACGGCAACCAGTCGTTCGGCTACTCCCATCCCCGGCTGATCGCGGCGATCGAGGAGCAACTGGCCACCCGCCGCCTCAACAGCACGAAGATCATGTTCGAGGAGGTGCAGATCCGGCTGACCGCCCGCCTGGCGGCGGTCACCGGCGGCCGGCTGCCGTACGCGTACCTCGCCAACGGCGGCGGCGAGAGCATCGACAACGCGCTGAAGCTGGCCCGGGCGGCGACCGGGCGGCCCGGATTCGTCACCGCGGTCGACTGTTTCCACGGCAAGACGTTCGCCACCCTCAGCGCGTCCGGCCGCCCGGAACACGCCGCGCTGTTCCGCCCGTTCATGGACGGCTTCCGGCAGGTGCCCTTCGGCGACCTGGACGCCCTCGACCGCGCGGTCGGCACCGACACGGCGGCGGTGCTGCTGGAACCGGTGCAGGCGGAGGGCGGGGTGGTGCTGCCACCCGAGGGATACCTCGCCGAGGTGCGGCGACTCTGCGACGAGCGCGGCGCGCTGCTGATCCTCGACGAGATGCAGACCGCCTTCGGCCGCTGCGGCGCCCTCTTCGCGCACCAGCTCTTCGGCGTCACCCCCGACCTGATGTGCATCGGCAAGGCGTTCGGCGGCGGGGTCGTGCCGATCTCCGCCGTCATGGGCACCGTGCGGGTCTGGGAGTCCCTGCGCGACCAGCCGTCGACCTTCGGCTCCAGCCTCGGCGGCAACCCGCTGGCCTGCCGGGTGGCCCTGGAGGTGCTCGACATCGCCACCGCCGACGGCTTCCTCGCGTCCGTGGTCGACAAGGGCGCGCTGATCACCGAGCGGCTGGCCGCGGCGGTGGCCCGCCATCCCCGGCTGCTGTCCGCGCACCGCGGCGTCGGCATGATGCACGGCCTCGAATTCCACGACGAGTCGCTGGGCGGCATGGTCCTCGGCGAGCTGCTGCGCCGCCGGGTCACCTCGACGTACTCGCTCTACAACAACCGGGTGCTGCGGGTGCAACCGCCGATGGTGATCTCCACTGACGACCTGGTGGCGGGCCTGGCCGTGCTCGACGACGTGCTGGACACCCTGGACGGCCCCGCCGGCCCGGTGCCGGTGCGGCTGTCCCCGCTGACGCGGACGGTGGCCGTACCGCTGAGCCCCGCCGAGCTGGTGGCGCTCCTGCGCGCGCGGCCGCACCTGCTCGACCCGTTCGCCGTCAATCCCGAGGCGGCCGGCGCCACGGCTGATCCCGAGGCGGCCGGCGCCACGGCTGATCCCGAGGCGGCCGGCGCCACGGCTGATCCCGAGGCGGCCGGCGCCACGGCTGATCCCGAGGCGGCCGGCGCCACGGCTGATCCCGAGGCGGCCGGTGCCGCGGCCGATTCCGAGGCGGCCGGCGCCGTCGTCGAGCCCGACTTCGCCGGGACGATCGGCGGCCGGACGGCGCGGTGGACCGACCACGCCGAGGTCACGCCGGACGGCGTCGTGCTGCGCGCCGAGCCCGACTGGCTCTGGAACCGGCTCGAGCGCTCGGTGCGCTGGCGGCCCGACGAGGCGGGCGGCAGCGTGCTCACCGTCCGCCTCGACTGGGACGCCGGCACCGGCCCGTACGAACCCATGCTGGGCGGCCACGTCGGCCGCCTCGCACACGACCGCCTCGACACCCTGCTGGCGCGGCTGCGCCAGCCGGCCGGCGCCACCGACGCGAGGGACTGACCATGGAACTGGCCCACCTGTTCGAGCAGTACCGCGACAACACCGACGCCGTGGTCGTCGAGATCGATGCCCGAGGTGACCGCCGGGAGATCAGCCACGCCGCGCTGGCGGATCTCGCGGAGCGCCGGGCCGAGCAGCTGCGCGCCGCCGGCGTCCGGGCGGGCGACGTCGTCGGGCTGCGCGCCCCCAACAGCCTCGACTGGCTGAGCTGGGACCTCGGCGCGCTCCTCGTCGGCGCCGTGATCCAGGCGTTCCCGGACGACTTCCCCGTCGACGACGTGCCGGCGTTCACCGCGCGGCACGGCCTCGCGCTGCTGGTCCTCGGCGACGAGACGCATCCCGGCGATCCCGCCCGCCCGGCCCCGGACACGCCGCCGGACCTGCACAGCCTCGTCTACTCCTCGGGCACCAGCGGAACGCTCAAGGGCCTGCGGATCAGCCGCAAGGGCACCGAGTACGTCATCCGGCGGTTCATCGACAGCTTCCACATCTCGTCGCGGGACCGGCACCTGATCTTCCTGCCGCTGGCCAACTACCAGCAGCGGCTGTCGGTCTACTGCTGCCTGTGGACCGGCGCGGACCTGGTGCTCGCGCCGTACCAGCGGGTCTTCGCCGCGCTGCGCGCCGAGGGCCCGACCTTCCTGATCGGCCCGCCGATCTTCTACGACGCGGTGTTGCAGCTCGCTACCAGAACGGGCGGGGGAGTGCCGCTCGGCGAGTTCCTCGGCGGCCGGCTGCGCTTCGCCATCACCGGCATGGCGCCCATCCGGCGGGACACCCTCGACGCCTTCGGGGCCCAGGGCGTGCGCCTGTTGGAGGCGTACGGGATGACCGAGAGCGGCATGATCGGCTGGAACACCGTGGAGGAGAACCGCCCGGGCACGGTCGGCAAGCTCATCGACCCGGACGCGGTGACCTTCCTGGCGGACGGCGAACTGCTGATCCACCGCCCGGCGCCGCTGAGCCTCGGCTACTTCGGCCTGGACCGGCAGGTGGCGGAGGAGACGTTCCGCCCGGACGGCACCATCGTCACGGGTGACTACGGGCGCCTGGACGCGGACGGCTACCTCACCCTGCTGGGGCGCAAGAAGGACGTCATTGCGCTCGCCAGCGGCCGCAAGGTGCACCCCGGCGAGGTGGAGTCCCACTTCGTCGGCGTACCCGGCGTCGCGGACCTCGTCGTGGTGCCCACGCCGAGCGCGCACGGCCTCGCCGCCATCGTCACGCCGACCGACGACGGCGACGCCCAGCGCGCCGCGATCATCGAGGGGATCGGCAAGGTCAACGCGCACCTGGACGGCCAGCACCGCATCGCGGCGGTGTTGTTCAGCCCGACACCGCTGCGCGGCGACTCGGCGTTCCTGACCGCGAACATGAAGCTGAGCCGGACGGCCGTTGCCGCGTACTTCGCGCAGCGGCGGGACTCGGCCACCCCGGTCGCATGATCGTCGACGCCCACGTCACGCTGGCCAGCGACCGGGCCACCCCACGTGACTTCCTCGAGGCGCAGGCGGCCAACGTCGCGAGCCGGCTCGCCGCGTACGGCGTCCGGGACCGGTACGGCGCCGTCCTGGACCAGTTGCTCGCCGGCTACCAGGACCATGAGGGCGACCGGCTGGTCGCCGAGCTCGACGAGGCCGGGATCGACCAGGCGGTGCTGGTGGCGGCCGACTACTCCCGGGCCAGCCGGCACGCGGTCGCGCCCGAGGAGCTGGCCCGGCTGCATCGCCGGGTCTGTTCCCGCCATCCCGGCCGCTTCCGGGTGATGTGGGGGGTCGATCCGCGCGCCGGCACGGAGGGCGTGGCGCTGTTCGAGCGGTGCGTGACCGAGTACGGGTTCGCCGGGATGAAGCTCTACCCGCTCACCGGCTACTCGCCGAGCGACCGTCGGCTCTATCCCTACTTCGAGGTGTGTACGGCGCGGGGCCTGCCCGTGCTCACGCACACCGGGCCGGGCTGGGGCCCGCTCGACTTCACGCTCGGGCGGCCCCTGCTGGTGGACGACGCCGCCCGGGACTTCCCGACCGTGAACTTCATCCTCGGCCACGGGGGCGTGACGCACGTCGACGAGGCCTCGTACCTGTGCGCGCACCGGCCGAACGTCCATCTGGACATCAGCCAGTTCCCGTCGATGCTCAGCGCCGACGGCTGGGCGGCGCACCTGAACCGGCTGTTCCACACGGGGATCAACCACAAGATCCTCTTCGGGACGTGCTGGCCGTCGTTCCGCCTGTCCGCGTCGCTGACCACCGTGGTCGACGAGTTCACCGGGGAGGCGGTCCTCGCCGGCGTCAAGCGCCGGGAGCGTCAAATGATCATGAGCGGCAACGCCCTGCGCCTGTTCGGCGCGGCGCCGGCCGCCGTCACCAGGGGAGGTCCCGATGGAGGTCGACACCGCAGCCCTGCACCAGGAGCTGATCGAGTGGATCGAGAACTGGAACGACGGTGAGGCCAAGGTCGCGGTGACCGCCGACACCCCGCTGTTGACCACCGGCCTGCTGGACTCGATGGGCATGGTGGCCTACCTGTCGTTCCTGGAGGATCGCACCGGCCGCAGGTTCGACCTCATGAACTTCACCGCGGGCCGCTCGGCGACCATCCGCCAGACCGTCGAGCACTGCCTCCAGTGATCTACGACGGTCACTGTCACGTCGCCTCGACGGACTTCATCCCCGACGCCTTCATCGGTGACGTCGCCGTCGGGATGCGGCGGCGGTTGGACGCGGTGGCCGCCGGCCCGCCGCTGGACCGGCTGCACGAGAGCTACCGCGCCCAGCACCGCGACCACGACGCCGACCGGTTGGTGGCGGAGATGGACGCAGCCGGCGTCGCGCGCGCGGTGCTGATGGTGCCCGACTTCGGGTTGGTCATGCCGGGCCGGCTCGACCTCGCCGAGATGGCCCGCCGGCACCACGAGATCCGGCTGCGCCACCCCGGCCGGTTCTGGGTGTACCTGGGCGCCGACCCCCGCCGCGGCGCGGCGGGCGCGGATGCCTTCGCCGAGCTGGTGGACCGGTACGCGTTCGACGGGATGAAGCTCTACCCCCCGTGCGGCTACTCGCCGTCGGACCCGTCGCTCTACCCCTACTACGAGGTGTGCCGGAGCCGGTCCCTGCCGGTCTTCGTCCACACGGGGCCGACGGCGCACTCCCTGACCTTCACCACCAGCGAAGCCATCCTGGTGGACCGGGCCGCCCGGGACTTTCCGGACGTGTCCTTCGTGCTGGGGCACGGCGGGGTCACGGACGTCGAGGTCAGCTCGTACCTGGCGGCGCACCGGCCCAACGTCTATCTCGACACCGGCGGCTTCGCGGGCTCCCCGCTCGTGGGCGGCTGGCCGGCCCACCTGAACCGGTTGTTCCGGCTCGGCATCAGCCACAAAATCATCTTCGGTACGGACTGGCCGCTCAACCAGCTCACCGGCGGCCTCCAGCGGCTGGTCGGCGCGGTCTGCGACGGAGACGAGGTGTTCGCCGGGGTCTCCCGGCGGGACCGCGACCTCGTCCTGCGGGAGAACCTGCTGCGGGTGCTGTCTCCGCGCAGCGCGGCGGACGCCGGCCCGTCACCGGCCCGCCCCGGTCGCCCCGTCTCGGGAGCGACGGGATGAGGGCGCCGCTCCGGGCCCCGTCCGGGGCCCGGCGCGGCCGCCGGGGCCACGCCCGTTGCTCAGGAGCCGACCAACGCCGGCTCGCCGGCCTCGACGGCGGGCAGGAAGTCGTCGTAGAACGCCTCCAACTGGTCGAACGACTCGGCGCAGAAGAGCACCGGCTGGAAGTTCTCCACCGTGTAGCTCTGCCGGGCCATCGCGGCGACGTCCAGCGGCCGTACCTCCGCCGCGGTGCGGAACTGCTCCAGCTCGCCGACCGACGACAGCAGGCTGGCGCCGTAGACCCTGGGCTCGCCGTTCTCCCGTACCAGGCCGTACTCGAGGGTGAACCAGAAGACCCGCGAGAGGACCTCGAGGGCCTTCCTGCTGCCCGCGCGGCACGCGGCCTGGCCCACCCTGCGGTAGAGCGCCGCCAGGCGGCCGTTCGCCAGCGCGTTGCCGTGCCCGACCACCTCGTGCATCATGTCCGGCTCGGGGGAGAAGTACGGCAGCGAGCAGTGCCGGATGTACTGCGTGGCCTGGAAGCGGCCCTCGGCCAGGGAACCGTAGAAGTCGCGCAGGCCGACGATGCCGGCCGCCGGCGTGAAATGGAACCCGGTCAGGGCGCGCAGCCGGCCGGAGACCTCCCGCAACTGCGGCAGCCGGTCCGACGGGAGGTCGAGCCGTCGCGATCCGTCGAGGAACTCCGCCGCCGCGTACCGGCGGTGTTTGTCCTGCAGGTCGCCGACGACCTGCCGCCAGAGGTCGACCTCCTCGGCGGTGTAGTCCACCTCGGGCACCGGGTCGCCGGGCCGGTACGTCAGGGCCAGCTCCGCGATCCGTGCCCGGTGCCGCTGGTAGTCGGCGTCGGAGAATCCGGGATGTTCGCGGGCGAACGTCACCGACACGGTCCCGTTCTCCTGCCGGATCACCGGCGAGTAGACGGTGGCTTCCTCGAACATGCTGGCTTCCCTCTTTCACTTGTCGGTCGTGCGTCGGCGCCGGGGTGGCGGAGCGCGATGCGCCCCGATGCGGCACACGCGTCACTGCGTGGACCAATGCGAATGTCGGGGACGGCGATTCAGTGGTCGTCGTGCCGGAAGAGCCGGCGTGACGATGCCGGACAACGGGGGTGCTGCAGCCGCCCGCCGTTCGCCCGCCGTCTCCCGTGTCGATGGGTGGCAGGATGAATCAATTGTAGACAGTTTCGCGGCAATTCCCAGTGGTCGAGTCGAAGAATATGGAAAAAGTCGTTCCCGGTGGCATTCGGGCAACGGCAGTAATTGCATTACCTAAATGCGAGTGATTTCGGGGAGGTCCTTGTGGTCAATCGCACTCCGCTGTTCACCGCCGGCGGGACGGACGTCGACCTGGCGGACCCGCACTTCTTCGCCGGGGACCGGTTCCTGGAGGTCGCCCGCGAGGCCCGTCGCCGGCACCCCGTCGCCTGGACCAACCCGGAGCGCGACGGCTTCTGGTCGGTCACCGCGTACCGGCCGGGCCGGGAGGTGTTGCGGCGTCCGGACGTCTTCACGTCCACCCGGGGGATGCGGCTGGGCGCCGGTGCCGCCGCGGTGGCCGCCGCCAGCGGACGGATGCTGGTCGTCTCGGACGGCGCCGACCACCAGCGGTTGCGCCCCGCCCATGCCCGGTGGTTCTCCAGCCGCGCGCTCGCGGACCTGGCGCCGGGTCTGCGCGACACCGTCGACCGCCGGCTGCGTGAGCTGGTCGACCGCGGCGAGCCGGTCGACGTCGTGGCCGATTTGGCGCTGCCCGTTCCGTCCTGGGTGCTGTTCCGGATGATGGGCGTGCCCCGGCGGGACTGGGACGAGCTGGCCGCACTGACCGCGACCGGGTTCGACGACGCCGATCCCTCACCCGCGGCGGCGGCGGAACGCGCCGCGGCGCATTCGGCGGTCTTCGCCTACTTCTTCGAGTTGCTGGAGCGGCGCCGGGCCGATCCGGGGGACGACATCGTCTCCACGCTGGCCACCGCGGACCATGGCGGCCGCCCGCTGACCGACGAGGAGATCGTCCTCAACTGCGACGGCCTGCTCAACGGCGGCCTGGAGACCACCCCGCACGCGATCTCGGGGGCACTGCTGGCCTTCGCCCGCCATCCCGAGCAGTGGCGGCGGCTGCGGGCGGACCCGGGACTGCTGGACACGGCGATCGAGGAGATCCTGCGCCACACCTCCCCACCCGGGCACGCCATGCGCACCGCGACCAGGGACACGACCCTCGGCGACGCGACCATCGCCGGGGGCGACCGCGTCGTCGTCTGGCTGCCATCCTGCAACCGCGACGAGGAGGTGTTCGCCGAGCCGGACCGGTTCCTCGTCGACCGCCGGCCCAACCCGCATGTCGGATTCGGCGGGGGACCGCACTACTGCGTGGGTGCCGCGCTGGCCCGGCTGGAACTGCGCTGCGTGCTGGAGAGCCTGCTCGGCCAGGTGGCCGAGATCCGCGAGGTGGGCGAGCCGGCCCGGCAGGCCTCCAACTTCCTCAACGGGCTGCGCCGGCTCGACGTGGTCCTGGAGCCGGC
This sequence comes from Micromonospora sp. B11E3, assembly GCF_039871625.1. Lineage (NCBI taxonomy): Bacteria > Bacillati > Actinomycetota > Actinomycetes > Micromonosporales > Micromonosporaceae > Micromonospora > Micromonospora sp. B11E3. The sequence goes on from NZ_JBDPMC010000066.1 coordinate 15,771, forward strand.
GCGCACCCCGGCTACGCCGACCGGACCGCTTCGATGACGTGCATCCCGGGCGGCCCGGGCACCGCGTCCCGCAGGTGCCAGCCACCGCGTTCCAGCAGCTCCCGGTACTGCCCGGCGGTGCGCTCCCGGGCGCCCTCGTACAGCAGCATCATCGCGATGTCGGCCCAGGCCTGCGCCGCGGTGGCCGAGCCGTCCTCGGGCAGCACGTCCTCGAAGACGATCAGGCGTGCGCCGGCCCGGGCGCCGGCCGCCACCGCGGCCAGGATGCCCACCACGGCCTCGTCGTCCCAGTCGTGCAGCACCCGCGACAACACGTACACGTCGCCGGGGGGCGCCGGGTCGAAGAGGTCCCCGGCGCGTACCTCACACCGGTCCGCCAGGCCCCGCTCGGCGACGGCGGCGCGGGACCGGTCGAGCACCTGCGGCTGGTCCACCAGCACCCCGCGCAGCCGGGGGGCGGTGCCCAGCACCGCGGCCAGCAGGGCGCCCGTGCCGCCGCCGAGGTCCACCACGACGCCCTCGGTGGGCCAGTCGACGAGGTCGACGCAGGGCAGCGACAACAGTCGCGCCTGCTCGGCCATGGCCTGGCTGAAGACGGTCTGCCGGTCCGGGCGCGCGGCGAGGAACGACCAGAAGTCCTCACCCAGCGCCACCGGCGCGGCCGCCCGTCCCGTACGGAGCGTGTCGGCCGTCCGGTGCGCCACGTCGGACACGCCCAGCGTGGCGAACGTCGCGGCCAGCGACAGTGGGTGGTCCCGACGCAGCAGCGCGCCGCGACGGGTCAGGGCCACCTCGTCGGTGCCCGGCTCGAACTCGACCAGGTGGTGCCCGGCCAGCAGCCGCAGCACCCGCCGTAACGCGTCGGTGTCGGCGCCGACCGCCGCCGCCACCTCGGCGACCGGCCGCGGGTCGTCGCCGAGGTGGTCCGGCACCCCGAGCCGGGTGACCGCGCACAGGCAGTGGAAGACCAGCCCGCTCTGGTACACGTCGAACAGCGCCGCGATCTCCGCGACCGGTTCCCGCAACATTCCCTCGCCTCCCCGTTCACGATGCCCCCGATGTCGTGGGCAGGCCAGTGCGTGAGCGCCGTGGCTCATCGACAACCCTCAACATACCTATCGGAGGACCGCCATGACGACGCCGTCCAGTGAGGTGCGACTGCCGCTGTCCCACGCCCAGCGGCAGCTGTGGTTCATCGATCAGCTCAGCCCGGGTGAGTCCACCTACAACAGCCCCCTCGTCTACCGGCTGCGCGGACCGGTCGACATCGCCGCGCTCCGTGCGGCGTTGACCCTGCTGGTCCGGCGGCACGACGGGATCCGCACCCGGTTCGCCGTCGGCGACGGCGTGCCGTACCAGGTCATCGGCCCGCCGCCGGAGGACGTCGACCTGGAGGTCGTCGACCTGCCGCGCTCCGCCACCGGGAACCGCGACGAGGCGATCGAGGCCGCGCTGCACGCGGAGGTCACCGCGGTCTTCGACCTGCACGTCGGCCCGCTGTACCGGTTCCGGCTGATCAGGGTCGACGCCGCCGACCACATCCTGGTACTGGCCTTCCACCACGTGGTTACGGACGGGTGGTCCACCGGCGTCGTGCAACGTGACCTCTCCGCGCTCTACCGGGCGACCGTCGCGGGCGGCATGCCGCAACTGCCGCCGCCACGTACCGACTTCGCCAGCTACGTGCGCGAGCATGCCGAGCGACTGACCGACGACGCGCTGGAACAGGGACTCCGGCACTGGGAGCGGGCGCTGCGCGGGCTGCCCACCCTGGAGCTGCCGACCGACCGGCCCCGGCCGCCGGTGCCGAGCCAGCGTGGCGGCACGGTGGTGCGCCACTTCGACGGCGACCTGCTGGCCGGCCTGCGCCGGGTGGCCGGCGAGGCCGGAGCCTCGCTGTTCATGGTGCTCACCACCGCACTCGCCGCGGTCCTGCACGCCCACTCCGGTCAGGAGGACGTGCCGCTCGGCGTACCCATGCTCGGGCGTGCCGACCCCGACCTGGAGGACACCGTCGGCCTGTTCGTGAACATGGTCGTGCTGCGGCTGGACCTCACCGGCGAGCCCACCGTCGGCGAGCTGCTGGAACGGGTCGTCGACGCCAGTTTCGACCTCTACGACCACGAGGACGTGCCGTTCGAGAAGGTCGTGGAGCGGGTGCGCCCGCTGCGCGACGGCTCCCGCAACCCGCTCTTCCAGGTCATCACCCAACTGCTCGGCGACGGCACCACCGGGGGCGCTCTCGACCTGCCCGGCGTCCACGCCGAGCTGCTCGTGCCGCCGTCCGGCCGCGCCCAGTTCGACCTCTCGCTCGACTTCACGCTCGCCGGCGACCGGCTCTCGCTGCACGTGAACTACGCGACCGACCTGTTCGACCGGTGGCGCATCGAGGCCATGACCGACCACCTCGAGCGGGTGCTGCGGATGCTGCCCGCGCACCTGTCGACCCCGCTGTCCCAGCTGCCGGTGCTGTCCGAGACCGAACAGCAGGCGTTGCTCCGGCTCGGCGACGGCGGCCCTCGCGCCGTCCCCGAGCAGCCGCTGCACGCGCGGATCGCGGCGACCGCCGCGGCGGCCCCGCACGCCGTGGCGGCCGTCTGCCGCGGCGAGCGGTTGACCTACGGTGCGCTCTGCGCGGACGCCGAGCGGCTGGCGCGGCGGCTGCGGGCCCGGGGCGTACGCCATGAGGACGTCGTGGCGCTCGTCCTGGACCGCGGCCTCGACGTCCTGCCCGCCATGCTCGGGGTGCTGCGCGCGGGGGCGGCCTTCGCCCCGCTGGACCCCGGCAACCCGGTCGACCGGCTGTCGTACCTCATCCGCGACGCCGGCGCCCGCGTCGTGCTCACCCGCCGGGCCCTCGCCGACCAACTGCCGGAACCGGGCGGCTGGAGCGTCGTGGTGCTCGACGAGCCGGCCGGCGAGGAACCGGAGGACACGCCGCTGCCGGACCCGACCGGCCGTGACTCCCTGGCGTACCTGCTCTACACCTCCGGCTCCACCGGCCGGCCCAAGGGCGTCCAGGTGGAGCACGGCGCGATGGGCCTGTACGCCGACCGCTACATCGAGCTGACGGCCCTGCGCCCCGGCGAGCGGGTCCTGCAGTTCGCCGCGCTCACCTTCGACGTGTCCTGGGGGGAGATCTTCTCGGCCCTGGTCGCCGGCGCCACGCTCGTGCTGGTGGCGCCGGAGGAGGGCGCGTCTCCCACGGAGGTGGCGGCGCTCATGCGGCGTGCGGAGGTCACCTCCGCCGCGCTGACACCGACCATGCTGAGCCTGCTGGAGACCGAGCCGTACCCGGCGCTGCGCCGGGTGGTCAGCCTCGGCGAGGCCCTGTCGGCGGAGCTGGCCAACGCCTGGATCCGCCCCGGGCGCACCCTGCTCAACCTCTACGGCCCGACCGAGGTCGCCGTCTGCTGCACCGAGTACGACTGCGGGTCGGGGACGTGGCGGACCCCGCCGCCGATCGGACGGTCGCACCCAGGCCGGCGACTGTACGTGGTCAACCGCGCCGACCGGCTCGTGCCGCGCGGCGCGCCGGGGGAGCTGCTCATCGGCGGTGCGGGCCTGGCCCGCGGATACCTGAACCAACCGGAGCTCACCGCCGAGCGGTTCCAGGCCGACCCGTTCCGCCTCACCGGCCGGGTGTACCGCAGCGGCGACCTCGTGCGGTGGAACGCCGACGGGGATCTGGAGTACCTCGGCCGGATCGACCAGCAGGTGAAGCTGCGCGGCATCCGCGTCGAGCCGGGCGAGATCGAGTCGGCGCTGCTGGCCCACCCGCAGATCCGGCAGGCCGTGGTGGCCGTGCGCGCCGACCGCCAGGTCGACCAGCGCCTGGTCGGCTACCTCGTCGCCGAGGGCCCACAGCGGCCGACGGCCACGCGGCTGCGGGCGTTCCTCGCCGAGACCCTGCCGCAGTCGATGATCCCGTCCGCCTGGGTGTTCCTCGACGAGTTGCCGATGACGTCGTCGCACAAGGTGGACCGCAACGCCCTGCCGGACCCGGCCGACGACGCCGTCGCCACGGACACGGTCGTTCCGCCGGCCACCGCGACCGAGGCGGCCCTGGTCCGGATCTTCGCCGACGTGCTCGGCCGGGCCGACGTCGGCGCCGATGCCAACCTGTTCGACCTCGGCGGTTCGTCGCTGCAGGCGATGCGCGTCATCACCCGGATCACCCGGGACTTCGGCGTCAAGCTGAACCTGCGCCAGCTCTACGGCACCTCGACCGTCCGGGCGATCGCCGAGCGCATCGACGGCGTCACGGCGGGCGCGGACGGGAGGTCCCGTCGTGACGGACGGCTTCGACCCGGTGCTGCCGTTGCGGCCGAGCGGTTCCCGGGTGCCGCTGTTCTGCGCGCCACCGGTCTCGGGGTCGCCCTACGGCTACCGGGCCCTGGTGCCCCTGTTGCACCCCGAGCAGCCGGTCTACGCCCTCGAGGCGCCGGGCTTCAACAACGAGGAGAGCCCGCTGGACTCCGTGCCGGCGCACTCGGCGCGGTACCTGGCCGCGATACACCGGCATCACGGGGACCGCGCCGTCGCGCTGCTGGGCTGGTCGATGGGCGGCGTCGTCGCGTACGACCTGGCCCGCCGCCTCGCCGCCGCGGGGGTCGCCGTCCCGCGGCTGATCCTCGTCGACGCGCCGGCGCCCGGCGCGCTCACCGTCCCGTCCGACGGGACCGCGGCGCGCTGGCTGGTGCACGACCTCGTCGAGCTCGGCGGCATCCCGGCCGAGCCGGTCCGGGCGGCCCTGGCGGAGGTTTCCGATCACGCCGGCGTCGACGACGTCTTCGCCGCCGTGGTCCGCGCCCGGGTGCTGCCGCAGGAGTGCGACGCCGAGTTCCTGTACGGGCGGTACCGTCCCTTCCTCGCCCACCTGCGGGCCCTCGGCTCGTACCGGCCGGCCGGCCGCTACGCGGGGCCGACGACGCTCGTCCGGGCGACCGGGTCGTCGGTGGACGCCGCCGGGTGGCGGGAGATCGTCATTGGCCTCGACGAATGCACAATCTCGGGCAATCACTATACGATCTGGCATGGTGACGCTCTGGCGGCACTGGGTGCTCTGGTCCGGCGTGGACTCGATGGCGGCCACCAGGCCACCGCCGAGTGATGCAACCCTTCGAGAGGAGCTTCCCCCGCATGCGGTCCCCCCTCTGGAGCCGGATCACGGTCCTGGCGGCCCTGGCCCTGTCGGCCTTCGTGTTCAACACCACCGAGAACCTCCCGATCGGCCTGCTGAGCCTCATCTCCGAGGACCTGGACGTCTCCCTGCCGTCCGCGGGTTTCCTCGTCACCGGCTACGGCCTGACCGTCGCCGTGCTCTCCCTGCCCCTGGCCCACATGACCCGGCGCGTGCCACGTCGGCACGTCCTCAGTTGGCTGCTCGCGCTCCTGGTGGTCAGCACGCTCGCCTCGGTGATGATCCGGTCGTACCCGGTGCTCTTCGGCGCCCGGGTGGTCACCGCGATCGCGCAGGCGCTGTTCTGGGCCGTCCTCGGCCCCACCGCCGTCGGGCTGTTCTCCCCGGAGCGCCGCGGCCGCGTCATCGCGGTGATGTCGGTCTTCGGGTCGCTGGCGACGGTCCTGGGTGTTCCCGCCGGCACCTGGCTCGGCCAGCACAGCCGCTGGCAGGTGCCGTTCTTCGCGCTCACCGCGCTCGGCCTGGTGGCGCTGGTCGTCATCGCGGTGCTGCTGCCGACCACCCGGCCCGAGGAGAGCCACGGCGCCTTCGGCTCCCACCCGGACGGGCGCCGGTTCGCCGTCGTCATCGCCACCACCGCCCTGTCGGTGACGGGCATGTTCGCCGGCTTCACCTACATCACGGACTTCCTCACCAAGCTGACCGAGTTCTCCGAGCAGAGCGTCGGCGCGCTGCTGTTCGTCTTCGGCGCGGCGGGCACCGCGGGTGTGGTGGCGGTCGGGCCGCTGCTGGACCGGATGCCGCGGGGGTCGCTGCTCCTGACGGTCGGGGTGCAGGCGGTGGCGCTGCTCGGCCTCGGCGCCCTGGCCGGCAACCAGGTGGCGGTCGTGATCCTGCTGGGCGTGCTGGGCTGCTCCGCCGCGCCGGTCTTCATGGCGACGCAGGCGCGGATCCTGCGGGTGGCACCCGGCCGTACCGAGATCGGGTTCGCGGCCAACTCGGCCGCGTTCAACGTCGGCGTGGCGCTCGGCGCCCTGATCGGCGGCGTGCTGCTGTCGGCGTTCGACGCGCGGGCCGGTTTCCTGGTGGGTGCGGCGCTGACCGCGGCCTCGGTGCTGCTGCTGCTCGTGGACCCGCTGTTGCCGACGGTCGAGCGGCCGGCGGGCGAGGACGATCCGGTCCCCGCCACGGCGGCGGCCGACTGACCCGCCGGCCGTCCTCGCGGGGCGCGGCCGCCACGGCCGGTTGGCGCGCGCCGCGACTTCGGTCGCCGCGCCGCCGGTCACCGGCCGGGGGGGGTTGGCGGGTGTGGGCTGTGCGACGTCCGCCGGTAATTGGCGGCGGAATGTCGGTGCCGGTGGTTACGCTGCGCGCGAGTGTCGCCTTCCGCAGGCGGCGTCTCCCGAACCGGGTGGGTGCGGCGCGCCGTAACCGCCCGGCTCTCGCCGGCCCAACCGATCCCAGGAGACTTCTTTCGTGACCCAGCAACCTGCCGCGACAGCGGACAAGCTCGACGCCGCGGTCCTCAAGGTGGCGGGGGTGGTCGTCCTCGGCGCCATCATGTCGATCCTCGACGTGACGGTGGTGAGTGTCGCGCTGCCGACGTTCCAGGCCGAATTCGACGCGTCCTACGCCCGGGTCGCGTGGACGATGACGGCCTACACCCTCGCGCTCGCCACGGTGATTCCGCTCAGCGGGTGGGCCGCCGACCGGTTCGGCACGAAGCGCCTCTACATGGTCGCGCTCGCCCTGTTCACGATCGGGTCCGGGCTGTGCGCCACCGCCGACACGATCGGGCAGTTGATCACCTACCGCGTCCTGCAGGGCCTCGGCGGCGGCATGCTCCTGCCCCTGGGCACGACGATCATGACCCGGGCGGCCGGGCCGAACCGGATCGGCCGCCTGATGGCCGTCCTCGGCATCCCGATGCTGCTCGGGCCGATCGGCGGCCCGATCCTCGGCGGCTGGCTCATCGACACGGCGAGCTGGCACTGGATCTTCCTGATCAACCTGCCCATCGGCGCCGTGACGCTCGTCTACGCCCAGCTGGCCCTGCCGAAGGACGCCCCTGAGCCGTCGGAGTCGTTCGACTTCCTCGGCATGCTGATGCTGTCGCCGGGTCTCGCCCTGTTCCTCTACGGCGTCTCCTCGCTGCCCGAGGCCGGCACCTTCGCCGACAGGCAGGTCTGGGCGCCCGCGCTCGTCGGCGCCGCGCTCCTGGTCGGGTTCGTCGCCTATTCCTTCAAGCCCCGGCACCCCCTGCTCGACCTGCGGCTGTTCGCCAACCGCAACCTCACCGTCGCGACGGTGACCCTGTTCGTGTTCATCATCGCGTTCATGGGCGCCGGGCTGCTCTTCCCCGCCTACTTCCTCCAGGTGCGCGGCGAGTCGACGATGGCCGCGGGCCTGCTCATCGCGCCGCAGGGCATCGGCGCGATGCTCACCATGCCGCTCGCCGGGACGCTCGCCGACCGGGTGCCCGTCGGTCGCACGGTGCCGTTCGCCCTGGGGCTCATTCTCCTCGGGTTCTTCGCCTTCACCCAGGTCGACGCGGGCACCTCGTACTGGCTGCTGTGCGGCTCGCTGTTCGTCATGGGCCTGGGCATGGGTGCCGCCATGATGCCGCTGATGACCGCGGCGCTGAAGACCCTGCACCCCCAGGAGGTGGCCCGCGGCTCCACGCTGGTCAACATCCTCCAGCAGATCGGCGGTTCCGTCGGCGCCGCGCTGATGTCGGTGATCCTCACCAACGAGCTGAACGGCTCCCAGCCGATCCCCGGCGCGACGGACCCGAGCGGAGAGCCGATCACCGAGGCCAGCCTGGCCATTGCCGCCCAGCAGCAGCCGGAGTTGCTCCAACAGTTCCCGGTCCCGCCGTCGCTCATCGAGCGGGGGCTCGACTTTGCCGCCGGCTCGTACGCCACCACGTTCTGGATTGCGTTCGCCCTCGTAGCGGCCACGTTCGTCCCGGCCGCCTTCCTGCCCCGCCGGAACGAGCCGTCACAGCTGCCCGACGACCCGCAGGCGGAGCAGGGAAAGAGCCCCATCCTCATCCACTGACCTGCTGCCGGGGCGATGCCCGGCAGCGCCGCACCGGCCAACCCGCAGCGGTTCGGCCCGTGCGGCGCTGTCGGGCCCCGGAGGTCGAGGGTTGTCCGCGGCGACCACCAGCAGACGCCGCCCCGCAGCCGCCAGAGCCGCCTCGACGTGCTCGACCCCGAACCGGGCGAACCGGCCCCGACGCTCAACAACGATCGTCGACGCGGTCGGATTGCGACGAGTCTGACTTCGACCCGCCGGCCACCCTTGGAGCTCACCGCAGTAGCGACCGCCCGGTGGGCGCTAGCCGCAGCCGTTGCGACGTCCTGACCCACCGCTTTTACGTGATGGCCGCAGCAGTTCGATGCCCTGCTCGCCGAGTTCCCGTTCGAACGTCTTCGACGCGAAGCCCTTGTCCGAGATCAGCAGGATGCCCGGATGCTCGGCGACCACCCCGGCGTCGACCTCCACCATCGCCGCGAGGACCTCGCGTTCGCCGATCTTCGGGTTGGCCAGGGCCCACAGGATCGGCATCCCGGTCGGGGTGCACACCAGGTACAGCCGTAGTCCCCAGAAGAACCGGGAGTGTGAGGCGCAGTAGCCGTATCCGGCCCAGCCGGCCAGGTCCGAGCGTTGCACGGTCGGGCGGGAGATGCCGCACGGGACCGGGTGGAGTCGACGATCCAGTGGTTGTCGAACCAGAAGTCACTGAGCTGATCTCAGCAACGCGAATGGGTTGATTGGTGCGACACGGATGAAGGCACTCAGGCCGGACAGCGCCCGTACGGGCGGGGAGTTCTTCACCGAGCCCCACCGATCCGACGCAGCGTCGCTACGAGGTGTTGTGTGCGTACCTGGTCGACGGGCGCCCGGCCGGGCAACGCCGGTTCCTGCAGGAGCGTGGCGGGCGGCGCAGTACGGCGTGCGCTCGGCGAACCGCGGAGCTGTTCGAACTGCTCGGCTACGAGGACGACGCGGTGATCTGCTGGCGGTTCGCCCGGGTTTCGCAGTTCGTGGTCAAACGGTCATCAAGATCCGGGGCATGACCAGCAAAGATTGACGTACGTCTAGGGCCCGTCCGGGCGGATGATCGCTTGGATGTTCGCGCCGAAGTCTCGATGCTTTCCGGAGTACCAGGCGTCGATGGTCTCGCCCTTGACGGACAGGGTGGTCTCGGTGAGCCGGTCGCAGTCGAACAGCTTGCCGTCGAGGATCACGTGGGACCAGCCGTCGTCGGCGACTCGACGCAGCGCGGCGTGTAGATCCTGCGCCTGCGCGGCGAGCACGGCGATGCCCTCGTCGCGGTAGCGGTACGCGGTCGCTCGGGAGATGCCGAACCCGGCGCCGAGCAGGGTCACGTCCTCGGCCTTGCGGAACCAGACCAGCACCAGCAGCGCCTGGTGGAAGCAGGTCAACGCGCGGGTGCCGCGCCGGCAGGTCGCTCCGTCGCGACCGATGACGCTGGCGGAAGTTGCAGGATCTGATTTCGGCTGCGGCCTTGTGTGCCTGGAATCTGTAGGAATCTCCCTAAATAGGCGCACAGACTCTCCGCCAAAAACAATTGATCACCTTAGCTGCAGGGCACGGTTCGAATCACCTACCGTGAATAGCCATTTACGCTGCGTTGCCGTCTAAGTAGCGTCGTCGAGGTCGGCCGACATTCATCGAAGTGAACACCAAAACGAGGGAGAGTCGAGTGAGACGATCACTCCATTCTGTTGGTGCAGGCGTGGTGATGTCCCTGGCGTTGGCCGCTCCCGCCGCAGCGGCTCCGGTGCAGCCGTTCACCGAGACCACCGCCTGCGACGATGGTCGTGTGTGCATGTGGGAGGACCTGTTCAAGGGCGGTAACCGGTACGTGCACTCCACGCAGACGACGTTCGACATCCCCGGATGGGACGGCGACAACGAGATCAGTTCGGTCTGGAACCGCACTGGTCAGAAGCTGACGATTTTCGACAACGACAACTACACCGGCACGCGAATCTGCCTGAACGCTGGCGAATATGTCGCGGAACTGGGGCCGGAGCGCAACTTCGACAATGAGGCGGAGAGCTACAAGCTCGCCAGCAACTGTCTCTGATCGAACACAGCGACGCGCGGCGAGGGTGCTGGCCATAGATTCGTATGGCTGGCATCCTCGGCGTCGTGAGCAACTTCGGGGGTGGTCTTCAGGATGGGCATCGGTGTGGGCGCTGACGTCGTCTCGAGCGACGGCCTGACCTACACGGTCGGCCAGACGGTCGCCGTGCGCGAGGCCAGCATGCGTGTGGCCAGGGGCGAGGTCGTCGCGATCACGGGCCCGTCCGGCTCGGGCAAATCCACTCTGCTGTTCCTGCTCGCGGGAGTGTTGAGCCCGGACCAGGGGTCGGTGCATCTCAACGGCGTCGACCTCGGCGCGGTCAGTGACCGCGCACGAGCCGGTTTGCGGCTGCGCCAGTGCGGCTTCGTGATGCAGTTCGGGGACCTGATACCGGAGCTAACGCTGGCCGAGAATGTGGAGCTGCCGTTGCGCCTGACCGGCGTCTCCGCCCGCAAGGCCCGCGCGACCGCGGACGGACTGCTGGCTCGCCTCGGCCTAGACGGCGAGCGGAATCGCACGCCGTCGCGGGTGTCCGGTGGGCAGGCCCAGCGGGCCGCCATCGCGCGGGCGCTCGTGCACCAGCCGAGTGTTGTCTTCGCTGACGAGCCGACCGGCGCGCTGGACTCCCGCTCAGCCGCGCAGTCGCTGTCAGCGCTGCTCGACCTGGCCCGCGCTGGCGGCAGCGCGCTCATCCTGGTCACCCACGCCGCCGAGGTCGCCGCCACGGCCGACCGGGTCCTGACAATGCGAGACGGCGTGCTGCAAGCATGAGCTACCTCCCGTTCGTGCGGTTGGGGTTGCGGCTGTGCCGCGGCGGCGGCGCCGCTGGGCTGGTCCGCCTGGTGCTGCAGGCAGCAGCGGTCTCCTTCGGTGCGTTCGTGCTCCTGGCCACCCTCGCCGCTCCAGGTGTCGCCGAGCGGCAGGACGGCCGCCTCGGTGATCGAGAGCCCGTCGTGGCGACGTCAGCCGGCACGGCGGGGTGTCTCAAGCTACGCACCGTCGAGGACAACATCGGCTCCCGCCCGTTACGCCGTGTCGCCGTGTGGAACACCACCGCGCAGTCGCCTCGGCCACCCGGCGTGCTGGCTTGGCCAGCGGCCGGTGAGATCGTGGTGTCACCCGCCTTGGCAGAACTCATCGGCGACGACGCGCGCGCTGCCGCGAGGTTCCCGCAGCGTGTCGTCGGCGTCGTTGACCCCGCGGGCCTGGTTGCGCCGGACGAGCTGTTGGCCTACGTCGGCGTGCCCGCTGCCGAAGCGGATCGGGCGGGTGGCGCGCAGTGCGTCGAACGGATCGGTACGCAGATCAGGCATCGGGGCGTTTCATGGACTGGTGCTGTCGAGGAGGTGCTGCGGCCGGCTGTGCTCGTGCCGGTCGGCATGGCCGTGTTCGTTCTCATTCCTCTGGGCATCTTCCTGGCGGCGTCGGCAAGGTTGTCGGCGGCCACCCGGGAACGACGGCTGGCCGCTCTTCGCCTGCTCGGGGCTGACGCCCGTCAGACGCAGGTTGTCAACGCCGTCGAGACCGGGGCGGTGGCGGCCGTCGGCGCCGCGATCGGGACCGCCGGTTGGCTGTCCGTCCGCGGCGGAACTGAACAGTTGAGTCTTGGCCACCTGCACTGGTTCGCCGAAGACCTCGCGCTGTCGCCGTTCACTGTCGCGTTGACCGCAGTGGGGCTGCCGCTGTATGCCGTCGCCGTGGCCACCGGCGCGTTCGCCCGCTTGCGCGGTAATCCACTCCACGCCTTCCGCAACGCGGCCAGCCGACGGCCGGCGCTGCTGCGGATTGCGCCTATCACCTGCGGAGTCGCCCTCCTGGCCGGCGCTGCGGCACTGCCCGCGACGAGGGCCTTCTGGGCGCTGTTGGCCTTCGCCGCCGGCCTCGTTCTGACAACCGTGGGACTGCCGCTGGTCACGCCGCTGCTCGTGCAGACCATGTGGCAGCGCCTCAACCGCCGTCCCGGTCTCCCGCCCGCGCTGCGTATCGCCGGGCGGCGCGCCCTGGCCTCAGACGGCGCTGCGGCCCGTCTCGTCGCGACGGTAGGTGTCACCCTCTTCGCCGCGGGAATCGGCCTCGGCGCCGCGGAGCACGTTCGCCTCGCCGAGTCGTTGGCCACACCGTCCGCGCCAGCCCAGCTCAAGCTCACCCTCGACGGCGCTGTGAACCCCACCGTGCTCGACGCTCTGCGCGCCACCCCAGGCATACACGGCGCCTCACAATACGAATACGCCTCGGGGAGACTGGGCGCCGAACAGCGGGCCGACGTCATGATCGCCTCCTGCGCCGACGTCCGTGGACTGTTCGACGGCGCGGAAGCATGCAGTCCTGAGCGCGTCTACCGGTTGCACATCAACTCGCCCGACTTCGCCGGCGAGCCGCAACTCCCGGCCGGCACCACCCTGCGTCTGACGCCGGCCGCGGAAACCAACTGTCCCGCGGCGCGGACCGTCGTGACTCCCGCCGAGAAGCTTGAGCTGACCCCGAAGCTGTACGCCGACCGGCCGTACCAACTGCTCATCACCAGCCCTGCGAACTGCACCGCAGCGCAGACCACCACCGTTCTCCTGCGCAACGAACCACCCGTCCTGGAACGGGCCCGCCAGATCCTCGCCACACAAGCTCCCGCATCCAACGTTCAGGGCTTCCTCGGCACCACCCAGGGTCTCGGAGGTGCCACCGTCACGGTGATCATCGGCGCGCTGATGGCCATCACCCTCCTGCTGTGCCTCGCCGCACTCGTCGTCGTCGCCGTCGACCGGCTGATCGAACGCCGCCGGCTCATTGCGGCCCTACGGATCGTCGGAGTGCCTCGCCGGACAGAAGCCGCAGCCGACATGGCAGAAGTGGCCCTCCCCCTGGCCATCTCGGCGGCATTGGCGATGGCGGCGACCGCGGGTGCCGTCCATGTCGCTATCGAGATCACCGGAGTCACCACGCGCCGGTTCGGGGAGATCCTGCTCATACAGGTTGGCCTCACCGCAACCGCCGTCGTGCTGCTCACCGCGGTCGTCTACGTCGGCACCCTGGTCAGAACCAGCAGCGAAGACCTCCGGCGCGAGTAACACCGGGAATTCCCGCCGACCGGCTCCTGTTCGCCGTCGCCGCCCTCGCCGCCGAGATGGAACGCGAACTGATCCGCGACCGCACCCTCGACGGACTACGCGCCGCAGCCGCCGCCGGCCGGCACGGCGGACGCTCCACCACCGTTACCGACGATGTCCTCGCCGTCGCCCGCGCCCGCCAGGCCCGTGGCGAATCCATCACCGCCATCGCCCGACACCTCGGAGTCGGCCGTTCCACCCTCTACCGAGCACTGCAGCCCTCCGACCAGGCGATTACGGCTTAGCGCCGCATCCAGCGCCGTTGGTCCTCAAGGGCCGAAACCACGGCCACGAACCGCCCGCCGCTTTAGATCAACTGCTTTGCGTTGTTCTAGAGCCGAAGGCTACGGGTGACCTTGGAGTGGTCGCCGCCTGCGTAACGTTTCCAGGTGGCGCCGGCTGCTGCGGCTGGCACCTCGGCTCGGGCCGTCTGGTAGCCGAGCATCCTGGCAACGACGGGTGCGGGGGCTTGGAGGAGCAGCTGGCGGATCGCGGCGGTGCGGCCGTCCATGTTCGGGATATCGAGTGCGCGGAGCCGGTGCCGGAGTGAGGTTGTGTGCATGGGTTGGCCGGCGCGACGGCCGGGGAACAGCAGCCGGGTGTTCGGGTTGGTCGCGGTGGTCAGGTTGGACCGGTTGGCGATGTAGCGGATCAGGATCTCGGCGAACGGTGATGGGACGGGTGTCGGCGGATCGCCCAGGCGTAGAAGTACCTGGTCGCCATCGCGGATCACGTCGTCGATGCTCAGGCAGGCGATCCGATTCAGCGGTTGCGCGAACAGCAGGACGAGCAGTGCGAGCACTCGGTCGGCGTCGAGGATCTGCTCGTCGGTCAGCACGCGCCGGATCAGGGCGAGCCGCTGCTGCTGGCCAAGGGGAGCCCTCGCAGGCTTCCCCGTGGGCGGCAGGACAGCTCGGGGAATCTGGCGCTGGTCCATGCACCAGATCAGGAACGGGCGAACCTGGGTGCGTGAGCTGACGGTGCTGACGAACCAGTAGTCGACGTCGGCCTGAGAACATTCGCCGAGGCTGTGGCCGCGGTCTGCCAGGTAGGCCAGGAACGCGGCGGCGGTCCGCAGCTGGTAGCGGGCGATGTTGTTGCGGTAGCTGCCGATCGGGCCTCTGGTCGCGGCGTCGCGGAGCTTGCGCAGCACGTGCCAGGTGGCGAAGCGGTGAAGCACCTTGCGGTGCTCGATGTCCTCGATCAAGTTAAGCCATGCGGGTAGCCATTGCTCGAACAGCAGCAGGAACCGGTCGACCGGTGGGAGGATCCCGGTGGCCATGAGCAGGTCACGCACATAGATGACCGACCGCCAGGGAGAGAGCTTGCTCAGTCCTTCGTGGGTGAGCGGCACGTCGCCGCGGGCCAGGGCCCGAAGGATCGGCGGCACGTGCGGCTTGGACAGCCACACCAGTCCGCTGCGCGGCCGGGACATCTCGCGTACGTGCTCGAAGAACGGCACCAGCTCGGCCCGCATGCTGCCTGTGCCGTCATCGAGCAGTCTGGCGAGCTGGTCGGACAGCACGCACCGACCGCATGCGCCGCTCTCCTCTCGTCCTCCTTCCTCGCCGCACCGCTGGCAGGTGAAGTCTCCGAGTCCCGCGCAGTCGGTGCAGAGCCGGCTGCCATCGGCGTCGAGGCCGGGGACGAGCCGCTCAGCGTCGCAGCCGGCGCAGCGGCCATAGGTTTCGCAGGCCTTGAAGAAGCAGCCGGAGCAGATGTGGCCCTCCGGCCAGCGGCGAACCGCCACCAGCCGGCCCCGCTGGTTGTCCGGCGAGTCGGTTCGCGATTGCCGGCGCAGCGGGCGAGCGCAGCGGGCGCAGGACAGGTCTTCCTCCGCTGGTCGACGGGGTTCATTCGGCGGGGGCGATGCGGGCTCGTTTCGGCCGCAGCGTGCCCGGGCCGACGCCTGCTGCCCGGTCGCCGGCGGCGACCTTGCGGACGCCGGCGTTGACCGCCTCGGTGACGATCAGGTCCTGCGGGGTGATGCCGAAGATGTCGCACAGCGCGGCCAGCACCATCAGCGACAGCCGCTCCGGGGTGCCGGTCACGAGCCGGTGCACCTGGGAGGCGGACAGGTCGATCCCGCGGTCGCGCAGCAGCGGCACCAACTCGGTGGTGGCAAACATGCCGTGCTCAGCCATGACCTCCCGCAGCCGCCACGTCGCCGCCGCAGCCGTCACGGTGGCCGGCGCGACGGGCACGGCCGCCCCGGCGAACGCGAAACCTGGCCGTACGACGGGACAGCGGACGTGGGACGCCCGGTCGGTCGGCGCGTACGAGGTGATTCCGTTGCTGGACGCGGCCGGCACGTTCTTCCTCGACCGGCAGGCGGCGTTCCCGGCGGCGACCCCGGAGGACTGGGACCTGGCCCGGACCGTCGACCCCGACGCGTTCGGCCCCGGCGAAGCCTGGCAGCTCGCCTTCCGGTGTTACGCCGTACGCGGTCCGCGACACCGGCTGACGCTAGTCGACACCGGGGTGGGGCCCGACGGCAGCCCCGCCGGTGGCTGGGCGCCGCCCCCGGGCCGGCTCCCGGTCGAGCTGGACCGGGCCGGCATCGACCCGGCGGACGTCGACACGGTGGTGCTGACCCACCTGCACGAGGACCACTTCGGCTGGTCCGTCGGGTTGGACGGCACGCGGGTGTTCCCGAACGCCCGGTACGTCGTCCAGCGCCGCGAGGTGGCCAACCTGCCCGACGGCGACGCCGCCCGCACGTACGTGGTCGAGCCGCTGCGGGGCCACCGGGCAACTGCACGAGGTGGACGGGGCCAGCCGGCTGCACGCCGCTCCGGGGCGCGGCGGCTGCGTCCGGGTCGTCCCCACCCCGGGGCGCACCCCCGGTCACCAGTCGGTCGTCGTCGACGGCGGTCGCGACCCGGTGATCGTCACCGGTGACGTCCTGGTGCACGCCGTGCAACTGGTCGATCCCGACGTGGGCTACCGGTACGAGGCCGAACCGGAGGTCGCGCGGGAGACCCGTCGACGGGGCTCGACGGGGCTCGGGCCCGTCGCGCCGTGCTGGCCACCGCACACCTGAACCGGCCCTGGACCGTACTCGGTTGACTCCCGCCCTCCCCGGGTCGGTGAAGCTGACCAGGCTCTACAAGGGTCCCGCGTCCTGACCTGACGGGTTACTGGTCGGCTACCCGGCCTACGACGGCGCACGGCCGAGCAACGCCGGCTCCCGCGGGCTACGCGTCCCAGATCGGACCGTATGCCGGGATGCCGACCAGCTCCAGGCCGTGCACCACCTGCCAGGTGACTTTCTTGTTCGCGACGCAGACGACCGCTTCCGCGCCGAAGGTGGCGTACGCCCCGTACGCCAGCCGGAGCATGTCGGGTTTGCCGTACGCGTCGGTGTCCCAGATGATCGCGTCGGGCTGCGCCGCCAGCACCTCGTCGACCAGTGCGCCGTACGTCTTACGCGGATTGCGTGTCACCCAGACCAGATGGGACGACACCTCACCGGCCAGGAGGTGGGCGAGCACGGGGCCGATTCCGCTGCCGGTAGCAACAAAGAGCACCTTCTGGAAGAGCCGCGCGACATTGGCCATGCCTGCGGTCGGCATCCCCCGCACCCACAGATGCGTTGGCGGATTGTCGATGAATTCCGCGGTCCAGTCGCCGGCTCTGGAGACAACCATGCGGTGGCTGCCGGGAGCCTCTTCAGGTGCAGAGATATTTGCGAATGAATGCCATTCCAGCAGTGGTCGCCGACTGACCATCTGGGTCGATCCGATGAGCGGCTGGTTCGGGCCGTCGAGGTTGACCACCGCCACGTGGGCGGATGGCTGCTCGGTATCGACGCGGACCTTGCGCAGTAGCAGCCAGGGCAACGCGACGGACACGGTGGCCACCGTGAGTAGCCATACGGTCGGTGTGGTCAGCAGTGCGAACGCGCCGCCGTGCCGGGTGGTGACGAATAGCACGGTGTTGATCCATGCGAGCGCCAGCGCAGCCCAACCACAGAACCGGTGCGTTATCTCGAACGTGTCGTGCGCCTTGGCTCGCAATGGTGGCAGGGCCAGGATGCTCATGACCACGAAGAGCGTCACCAGCGCGCCGGAAACGACGAGATTGGGGACCGATACGTGTCCCCGATGGTGAAACTGGTCGTACATCAGCGATACGACAAAGACCAGATACCACGTCGTTCCTGACGCGGCCAGGCCGACGTGCAGTCCGCCAAAGTGATAGATCTTTGCCAGCGCCCAGCGGACCGGCAACGGCCAGGTCGTGGGTGCGCGGGTGGCCAGCCAGAACAGCGCATTGATGATCCACTGCTGGCGGACGACGACGGCCAGCGTCACGTTCACCAGAGCAACAATTTCTATCGATGTCAGGGCCGTGGCCTGACCGGCCCACCAGCTGCCCGATCCCACGGCGTGCCAGCCCACCGCCAGGTTGGCCACCACGACCAGCACGATCAGGCGGTGGTAGGGCATGACGCGGGGGTCCTTGAGAATCCGCCGGATCGGCGGTACGGGCGGCGGTAGCTCCACCTCCAATAATCGGGTCAGCGAGCGGGGCGGCCCAGTTAGGGGCCGCCCAAAACCGATGATGCGGCTGCTGACTTTGCGCATGACTTCGACGACCCGGAAAATGACGGACTCCCTGGGGTAGGTGTTCGGCGAAACTGGGGATCTTGGAGGTTGGACGAGCTGGATCAACTGCACCTGAGCTGATCTCAGCGACCCGAATGTGTGATTGGTGCGACACGGATGAAGGCACTCACACCGACAGCGCTGGAAGTGGAGGTGGAGGTGGGCCCTCGTTAGGCGGTTCTCACCACAAGTTCACCCACATGGCGGGGGCCCCACGTGATCACACATCGTGCCATGGTCGACGTCCCGAGGGAACCTCTGCGGTACCTCGACCGGCCGCTTGCCTCGGCACGTCGAGCCAAGTGGTCAACGCGCGGCACCCGCGCGTTGACCTGCTTCTACCCGGACGCTGCTGGTGCTGGGCTGGTTCCGTGAGGCCGAGGACGTGACCCTGCTCGGCGCGGGGTTCGGCATCTCCCGGGCGACCACGTACCGTTACCGCGGCGGGCGACCGCGGCTGGACCGGGTAACGGCGGGACGGCAAAGCGTCCGCGGATCTCGATGGACCCTCTGGCGCTCCGATGCTCTGATTCAGCGGCACGGGCGATAGACGGAGTCGTCCAGGTCGAGTGAGAAGAGCACGCCGTTGATGTTGGCCGCGTTGTCAGCCTGGCAGAAGGCGGTCGAGGAGCCGTATTCCGCGTGGAGGACCGGCTTGCCCGCGGCGATGAACGGCTGGTATTCGCCGCACTCGTTGTATCGGCTGCATTCCTCGTTGAGCGCCATGTCGAAGTAGTCGACGAGATCGTCGATTTGGTCGAGGTCGTTCTTCATCACGGTGCTGAGGCCACGGGCGTGGGCGGTGTTGGCGAGGAACCGGTTGTACGCGAGTTGGTCGGCGGCGGTGAGCGGGAACCCGGTCCGGTTGATGTAGCCGTCCATGTTGTCGAACTCGACAGCGTCGAACCCCTTCGCCCGGCACATGTCGATCCGTGCCGTCATGATGCGGGCCAGCGGGCTCGTGGGACTGATGCCGCGGACGTCGAGCCACTGTTCGCCGGCCCAACCGTCGAGGTTCCGGCCGAGGAGGCCCGCCGGGAACTGGCCCGCGTCGGGGCGCCAGTCCTCGTAGGAGCCCACGCTGATGTAGCAGACCACCCGAATCCCGGCCTTGTGGAGGGCGGCGACGTCCGCCGAGGACGCGTCAAAACCGTCGATGTCGTACATGTCGACAACCCGGAAGGGAGGCTTCGGCGCGCCCTCGATGACCCAGTTCCAGCTGACTTGCAGCGGCGGACGCCAGCAGTCGGGGCACCGTACCGGGCCTGTCGTGCCCACGGAGCGGGTAGACGGGGATGGTGGTGCGAAGCTGTCCCCGCCCGATGGTGCCGGTTGCCCGGAAGTCGAGGTCAGCGGAATGGCTGCGACAAGGCCGAGGACGACGGCCAGCACCACGACGCCGATCCCAGTGAGGTAGCGCACTCTTGTCTTGGCCATGGCTACATGCGTTCTAATCAAAGCGAATTTCCTCGATGTGCACTGAGCTGATCTCAGCGGCAAATGTGTTGATTGGCGCGACACGGATGAATGCGCTCAGGCCGGACAGTGCTGGAAGTGCACGTGGGCCCTCGCTAGGTAGTTCTCACCAGCCGGCTCGCACCCGACAACCGCGCCTACAACCGGCTGCTGCGCGGGCTGCGCTGGCAAGGCGAACGCGGCTTCGCCATCCTGATCGGACGCTGGGGGACGCTACGCCACACCACCGCCAGCCCACGCCGGATCGGCGATGTCGTCGCCGCCGCACTGCACCTGACTCATTTCGAGTACAAGTACCTACCCGAATCTTGCTGAGATCACTTCATTGGGGACCGATACGTGTCCCCGATGGTGAAGGCGGTCGTACATCAGCGATACAACAAAGACCAGATACCACGCCGTTCCTGACACGGCCATGCCGACGTGTAGTCCGCCAACGTGATAGATCTTTGCCAGCGCCCAGCGGACCCGCAACGGCCAGGTCCTGGGTGCGCGGGTGGCCAGCCAGAACAGCGCATTGATGATCCACTGCTGGCGGACGATGACGGCCAGCGTCACGTTCACCAAAGCAGCAGTTTCTATCGATGTCAGGGCCGTAGCCTGACCGGTTCACCAGCCGCCCAATGCCACGGCGTGCCAGCCCACCGCCACGTTGGCCCCCACGACTAGCGCGATCAGGCGGTGGTAGGGCATGACTCGGGGGTTCTTGAGAATCCGCTGGATCGGCGGTGCGGGCGGCGGTAGCTCCACGTCCAATAATCGGGTCAGGGAGCGGGGCGTCCGGGTAGGGGGCCGCGCAAAACCGATGATGCGGTTGGAGACTTTGCGCATGACTTCGACGACCCGGTAAATGGCGGCCTCCTTGGGGTAAGTATTCGGCCAACCTGGGGATCTTGGAGGTTGGACGAGCTAGATCAACTGTAACTGTCGCGGGCCAGGTCCCGGATCGCCTTCTTGATCAGCGGCAGGGCGGCGCGTAGCCTTGTTGTAGCCCGGCTGGAGCAGGTACGGGGACATGCCGCGCAGGTGGATGCGGGCGTAGCGGATCCAGTGTGCCTCCGAGCGGGCGCCGAGCAGGACCTGGGCCACGGCCAGGCAGACCAGTTCGGAGTCGGTCAGCAGCGGAGGTGTGCCCCGCCATTGGGGCGTCCGGATGGTGTCGTCGATCTTCACATTAGAGTGCGGTCAAGAGGGTGTCGAGGTCTTGCGTCACAACATGATCATCGACACCCTCTCTTCATGCCCAGACATCGACCCCTGACATCGGAACTACTCGTCTAGTCGAGTTCCGGCAGCGTGGCCTTGCCGTTGTCAACGAAGGCGAAGGTCGTGTCCGGCCCCCCGTCACCCGCCGGCTGGGCCACCAGACCGCTGCTGGCGATGGTCCGCAGGTGGACACCGCCGTCACCGCGGATCTCGTACGTCGGGCGGCCCTGCTTGTCCGTGGCCCGCATCCGCTCGAGCGTGAAGAGCTGCCCGGCCGCAGACGTGTCGCAACCGGCCGCCACGACGGTGGTCGGGCTGGTGCCGTTGTCCCGCAGGCCCATGCAGAAGGACTCACCGCCGCTGCCGGCCTTCGCCGTCTTGATCTGATGCCGGCCGCCGCCCGCCGGGTCGAGGACGAACAGGGAGTACTCCGCCGCACCGTCGATCAGGTTGAGCCGCCCCTTGTCGTCGACGGCCAGGATCGACTCGAACGAACCGACCGGTGCGATGGCGACCTGACGTTCACCCCGCAGGATGGCCCCATCTCCACCGCCGCCACCTCCCGTCGTTGGCGAACCGGTGGTCGCCGACGGCGTGGCCTGCGGGTCGCCGGCCGGGACACTTGACGTCGGGCCGGTCGACGACGCCGCCGGCTTTCCGTCCGGGTCGGCGGCGCAGGCCTGCTGGGTCAGCAGCAGGCCTGCGCAGAGCGCCGCCATCCTGCCGCCACGGATAGAATGGGCGGTCGAACCTTGCATCTGTGGTGCCTCCTCGATCAGCGGGAGCCGCCTGGTTCAACGGCACGCCGTCGGACATTGCGTACGTGTATGCAACGGTTCCAAACCCGGTGGAGTTCATCCACCAGCCGATTCCCGCAGACCCCGCGTCGTCGACGGCGATACCCGCGCGTCGCGTTGCACGGTCGGGCGGGACATGCCGCACGGGATCGGGGTGGAGTCGACGATCCAGTGGTTGTCGAGCCAGAAGTCGGTGTCGCGGGCCAGGTCCCGGATCGCCTTCTTGATCAGCGGCAGCGCCGCGCGTAGCCGCTTGTTGTAGCCCGGCCGCCGGCAGGTACGCGAACATGCCGCGCAGATGGATCCGGGCGTAGCGGATCCAGTGCGCCTCCGAACGGGCGCCGAGCAGGACCTGCGCTACGGCCAGACAGACCAGTTCCGAGTCGGTCAGCAACGGTGGCCGGCCCCGCCATCGGGGTGCCCCGGATGGTGTCGTCGATCTTCACGTAGAGTGCGGTCAAGAGGGTGTCCAGGTCTTGCGTCACAACATGATCTTGGACGCCCTCTCTTCATGCCCAGACATCGACCCCTGACATCGGAACTACGCGTCTAGTCTTGTTTTTTAACCTTCGGCTCTCTGCAGGGCCCCGGCGTTGTTTCTTTCTGTCCGGCTTGGTGATGGTTTGCTAGATGCCGTAGACGGCGAAGACATCGGTGCGGTTGTGTAGGTCGCGGCGGGCGTGGGCGATGTTGGCGCGTCCGGCGAG